>JBCBTR010000013.1:0-18921 GCA_039818545.1 Pseudomonadota bacterium | reverse complement strand
TGCACTGACCTTTACCGGCTCAGTGATTGCATTCGCGAAGCTCAACGGAAATATGTCCGGCGCGCCGATTCTGCTACCCGCGCGTCACTTGCTGAACATCGCGCTGGGCGTTGGCATCATCGCGCTCGTGGTCGTGCTTGTCGCATCCAATGGATCCGCCGTCTGGGCCTTTGGAGCGCTGACCGTTCTCGCCCTGATCCTCGGCATTACGCTAATTATCCCGATCGGCGGCGCAGACATGCCCGTCGTCGTTTCGATGCTGAACTCATATTCGGGCTGGGCGGCTGCCGCGCTTGGTTTCACGCTCGGGAACTTCGCGCTGATCATTACCGGTGCGCTTGTCGGCTCATCCGGTGCGATCCTCTCCTACATCATGTGTAAGGGCATGAATCGAAGCTTCATCTCGGTGATCCTTGGCGGCTTCGGCGGCGACGATGCAGCTGCTGCGGGCGGCGGGGCAGATGAGCGCCCGGTCAAACGTGGCTCGGCAGACGATGCAGCCTTCATCATGAAGAACGCTTCCAAAGTCATCATCGTGCCGGGTTATGGCATGGCCGTCGCGCAGGCGCAGCATGCGCTGAAGGAGATGGCCGACAAGCTGAAAGAGGAAGGCGTGGAAGTGAAGTACGCTATCCACCCCGTGGCCGGCCGGATGCCGGGACACATGAACGTGCTCCTCGCTGAAGCGCAGGTGCCGTATGATGAAGTGTTCGAACTCGAAGACATCAACTCCGAGTTCAACTCGTCGGACGTCGCCTTCGTGATCGGTGCTAATGACGTCACCAATCCATCGGCCAAGACAGACACGACTTCCCCAATCTACGGGATGCCGGTTCTGGATGTGGAGAACGCCGCGACCGTGCTCTTCATCAAGCGTTCGCTTGGGTCTGGCTATGCCGGCATCGGCAACGAGCTCTTCTATCGCGACAACACGATGATGCTGCTCGCCGACGCGAAGAAGATGGTCGAGGATATCGTCAAGTCACTCTGATTAGTGTGGACGGGCTGCCGGCAAGCGGCCCGTCCAACCCTATTCCTAGTTTACGCGATCAACGTCGACCGACCCACCGCTCGACTTGTCCGTCGACACGTTCACGGGGCTACCTGATACTTCGATATCAGCGCCGCTGGAGGCTTCGGCCTCAACTGACTCTGTCGCATGCACCTCAATATCAGAGCCACTTGACGCATCGGCCTCCACGAACCGGCAAATCAGGTCTTCTGCGTTGATATCGGATCCAGACGAGGAAGATGCTTCGAGTGACTCGCAGGTCCCGGACGCTGTCAGGTCCGCACCACTCGATGAACTGAGCTCGACGCCACCAGCTTCAATGCCCGTAACCTCGGCATCGGCACCAGACGAAACGCTGATAACCACCTGCTCGCCAGACATGCCACGACCTTCAGCATCGGCCCCTGAAGACACTTTCAATGTATGAATCTCCGGCGCGGTCACGGTGACCTTGAAGCCGGGGCGACGGCCCCAGTTCATGATACCACTGCTCCGGCGGCCAAGCTCAAGGACGCCTCCGCTGACGTCGATCTCGAACCTGTCCCAGTCATCGCCCGTGTGTTCAACCGTCACGGATTGAGCGGGTCCAACCTCGAAGGTCAGGTCCAGTCCGGATGAGACCTCAATGCCGTCAAAAGCAGCCATGTCGAAGGTTCGCGTTTCAGCCATAGCCGGGGCCGCGGCAAGCAGCGCTACGAGTGCAGTCGCGGTGAGTGTTCGCATCATTGTTCCTTCTCCCAATCTTTGATGCTTGACGAATACATATCGAAATACGATAAGTCAAATATTGTTTTTCAATATGGAGAAAGCAGATGAAGACATTCGTGGCCGCTCTGGCCCTCTCCACGACGCTCGCACTCGGCGGCTGTGTCGTGGTCGCAACCGATGAAGGACTGGACTTCGATCACGACATCGATTTCGACGATGATATCGGAACCGTCTTCGGCGCGGACATCACCGCAGACATCGTGACCTTCCGCGTCACCAGCAATGGCTGCACCGACGAAACCCATTTCGACATCGACGTCGATCGTCACGGCAGCGACAAGTATTCTGTGGGCATGATGCGTACCAAGCCGGACCGCTGCCGCGCGCCTCTCCGGGACGGCGTCGAGGTCAGCTGGTCATATGAGGATCTCGGTATTCCGGCCGGTGCAGATGTGCGCGTCGAGAATCAGGTTCGCCGGCGCTAACGCCCGCCGAATGCCTCAGGCCAGTTCGCCGTAAAGGTCATAGTCGTCCGCATCCGTGATGCGGGCGGCAACGATGTCGCCGGGCTGCACGGCCCCTGCTCCGGACAGGTAGACGACCCCGTCCACTTCCGGCGCATCGGCCCTGGTCCGCGCGATCATTTCGCCGTCCGCTTCGCCCGGGCCGTCGACAATCACATCCTGCACGGTGCCCACCTGCGCGGCGGCGCGCGCCGCTGACACACCAGCCTGTGTTTCCATGAAACGCCGCCAGCGATCTTCCTTCACATCTTCAGGCACATGGCCGGGCAGGTCCCGGCTATCGGCGTGCACGACATTCTCATATTTGAAGCACCCTGCCCGGTCGATCTTCGCCTCCCGGACAAAATCGAGCAGCACCTCAAAGTCCTCCTCGGTCTCTCCCGGAAAGCCGACAATGAAGGTCGAACGGATCGCAAGATCGGGCACATACTGCCGCCACTGCTGAATACGCTCTAGCACGCGATCCTGCTTGGCCGGGCGCTTCATCGCCTTCAACACGGGCGTGGAGGCGTGCTGAAACGGGATGTCCAGATACGGCGTGATCAGGCCCTCCGCCATTAGCGGGATCACCTTGTCCACATGCGGATACGGATAGACGTAATGCATCCGCGTCCAGACACCGAGCGTGCCAAGGCCGCGCGCAAGGTCGAGGAACCGGGTGTCGTATTCTTCGCCGCGCCATGTCTGCGGCTGATACTTCACATCGAGCCCATAAGCCGACGTGTCCTGACTGATCACAAGCAGCTCTTTCACGCCGGCGCGCACAAGCTGCTCCGCCTCAGTCAGCACATGATGGATCGGACGCGAGGCAAGATCGCCGCGCAGTTTCGGAATAATGCAGAAGCTGCAGCGATTGTTGCAGCCCTCTGAAATCTTCAGATAGGCGTAGTGGCGCGGCGTCAGGCGCAGACCGCTTTCAGGCACAAGGTCCATGTGCGGGTTGTGCGGCGGCGTCAGGTGCTCATGCACCGCGCCCATCACCTGCTCATACTGGTGCGGCCCGGTGACCGCGAGCACCTTGGGATGCGCCGCCTCGATCACGTCCGGCTCCGCGCCAAGGCACCCCGTCACGATAACCTTGCCATTCGCCTCAATCGCTTCGCCAATGGCATCGAGGCTTTCCTCGCGGGCGCTATCGAGAAACCCGCACGTGTTCACGAGCACAAGGTCCGCGCCGCCATAATCAGGGCTAATCTGATAGCCTTCAGCACGCAGGCGCGTGACGATGCGTTCGGAATCCACCAGCGCCTTCGGGCAACCAAGTGAAACGATACCGACTTTCGGGGCAGGACTGGCGACCATGATGGCTTTCAAAACGGCGGTAAAAATGGTCGGAGCGATAGGATTCGAACCTACGACCCCTCGCCCCCCAGGCGAGTGCGCTACCGGGCTGCGCCACGCTCCGACTGGGCGGCTTATAGGCTATTGGCGCTGGCGATTGCAAACGGGTTCTGCCGAATGCGCGCGGGCTTATGCTGCGGCGCGCCCCCGGACGGCGTCCAGGCGGGACTTAATGTCGGTCATTTCTTCAAGCATCGCCGCCAGCCGCTCGCGCCCGCCCAGCGCTGGTGCTGTCTCATCATCGGCATCGAAAGCGGCGCGGACCGTATCCTGAAGGGTCTTGGCTGGGCTTGGCTTGGCATCGTCGGCAGACCCGGCGAGGCGGATGTCGCCCGCCAGCACGGCCTCGATCCCCTGATCCTCAAGGAGGGTTCGAGCCCCTTTCAAGGTCATGCCCTGTACATGGACAAGCGCCTGTATCGCACGGAGCGCTTCAAGGTCTTCCGGTTTGAAGAAGCGGCGACCGTCGCGTCGCTTAAGCGGCTTCACATGGCCGGGAAACTTGGTTTCCCAGTATCGGATCACATGCGTCTGCACACCAAGTTCTGAAGCCGCTTCACCAATGGATCGAAATGCATCGGCGGATTTGTCAGTCTTCAGCTTGGCTAAGGCCATGTGGGTCCTCTTTCAGATCAGGTGTCGACCATGCCCTTGAGCATTGGCGAAGGCCGGAACGTCACAACGCGACGCGCGCTGATCTCCGCCTTGGTCTTGGTTTTGGGATTGCGCCCTTCCCGGGCGGACTTCTCGCGAACCACGAAATTGCCAAAGCGCGACAGCTTCACCGTGCCGCCCGTCTCCAGCGCTTCGCCGATGAGTTCCAGCGTCCTGTCTAGCAGTTCTGCTGACTCCTGACGCGTGCAGCCGATTTCACGAACGAGGGCGTCCGTTACGTCTGCGCGAGTGAGCGTCAGATTGTTCTTGCCGGTGTCTGTCATGACCGTGCTCCGCATGAATTAACAGATATGGGGTAAATCTTAATCAAATCTGTAGGTTGCGAAACCGGGTAGGGAAAAAATCTAGTACCTGAAAAGGCTTGCGCCCCAGGAAAACCCGCCACCCATGGCTTCGCTCAGGATCAGGTCACCTCGTTTGATCCGCCCATCCTGCACTGCTGTCCACAGCGCCAGCGGAATGGACCCCGCCGAAGTGTTCCCGTGCAGCGCAACGGTGGACACCACTTTCGCTTCATCAATCTTCAGCTTTTTCGCCACGCCATCGAGAATGCGCTGATTGGCCTGATGCGGCACGAACCAGTCGATGTCATCAGAGGAGTATCCCGTTTCTTCCAGTACAGCTCGAACGGCGCTGGAGATGTTCGTCACGGCATGTTTGAAAACCTGGTTGCCGATCATACGGACCTGCCCAATGGTGCCGGTCGATGACACCCCGCCATCCACATGCAGCAGATTCGATTTGCGGCCGTCGGTGCGCACGTGATGCGCAATCAGCCCGCGATCGCCAGCCTCGGCCGCGTCTACAGCCCGCATGACTACCGCACCGCCGCCATCGCCGAATAGCACACAGGTGCCCCGGTCAGACCAGTCGAGGATGCGCGTGAAGGTTTCCGCACCGATGACGATCGCCGTCTTGAACAGACCCTGCTTCAGCATCGAGTCCGCGGTCGCCAGCGCAAACAGAAACCCTGAGCAGACCGCCTGCACGTCAAACGCGGCCCCACCTTCCATGCCGAGCTTCGCCTGCACAGCGGTCGCTGTCGCGGGAAACGTCTGGTCCGGCGTCGTCGTTGCCAGCACGATCAGATCAACTTCGGACACATCGATGCCGGCATGATCGAGCGCCGCCTTGGCGGCAGCCGTTGCGATATCTGAGGTCAACTCATCATCGGCAGCAATGTGGCGTTCGCTAATGCCAGTGCGCTCCCGAATCCACTCGTCGGACGTATCGACCATCCCTGCCAGTTCGGCATTGGTCATAATGCGCTCAGGCAGATAACCGCCCACACCTTCGATTACACAACGCAACTCGCTCATGCAGCCGTTTCCGATTCTGTATCCTTGGGAGCCTTGGCAATCCGCGCGAGGTTCGCCGCTACTTCTTCCTGATAATGGCTTTCGCCGAGATCAGCGGCCAGCGCCAGCGCCGTGGCGAACCCTTCGGCATCTGTTCCGCCATGGCTCTTCACCACAAGCCCGTTAAGGCCAAGCAACATGGCACCATTCACTCGGCTGGGATCCATCCGCGCCTTGAGTGACTTCAAACCATTCGATGCGATAATGGCTCCCACCTTCGCAAACAGGCTGGACGTCAGGGCTTCACGAAGAAACCCCCCAACCAGCCGGGCGGTCCCCTCCGCCGTCTTAAGCGCGACATTGCCGGTGAACCCGTCGGTCACAACCACGTCCGTATCGCCCTCGGAAATATCGCTGCCCTCGACGTATCCAACATAGTCAAAGCCAAGCCCGCTATTACGGATAAGCTCAGCTGCTTCGCGGATCTCATCATGACCCTTCATCTCTTCGGTGCCGATATTCAGGAGGCCGACCTTCGGTTTCTCTTTTCCTGTGATCGCGCGCGCATATGCTTCGCCCATGATCGCGAAAGTCAGCAATTGCTGCGCATCGGCTTCAAGGTTGGCCCCAACATCGAGGACGATCGACCGTCCGGATATCGTCGGCCAGAGGGCGGTCATGGCGGGGCGGTGCACGCCGTCCATCTTGCGCAGGACAAGCATTGAGATCGCCATCAGTGCGCCGGTATTCCCGGCAGACACAGCCGCTGCAGCCTCGCCGGCTTTTACCGCTTCCACGGCGTTCCACATACTGGTGCCGCGGGCGCGGCGAAGCGCTTGAGAAGGCTTGTCGGACGACTTCACGACACCATCGGCCGGGCGCAGCGTCACACGTTTGGCAAGTGCAGGTTCGCGCGCCAGGAACGGGGCTAGCTCGGATTCGTCTCCATGAAGCAGAAAATCGACATCGCTGCGGCGCGTGCAAAAGAGCTTCAGGCCCTCCAGCACCACGTCAGGGGCAGAATCCCCTCCCATCGCGTCAATTGATAGAGTCATAACCGGGTCCGTTGCGAATGCTTCCCGAATTGGCGGCAACCTAGAGACGGCAATCTGTAAAGGCAACGCCGCTCGCGTGCATGTCAGCTTTGCACCGTAGCCCAGTCAAAAGCGCCTGACATCAGCGTTTCGAGGCTTTGTGCCGCCAATCGCCTGTCATGATCGACGATCAGGGTCGATAGACGGGCAGGTTCGGCTCTCGAGACGTCATTGCGCACCAGCACATCCTGAACCTGATTTAAGCAGTCATCGGCGTCCAATGCTTCATCCAGTGCCCGAGCAAGCCCAAAGAACTCCTCGCCCAACCCCCTGATTTTCCTCGCTATAGTCGAATCACTCACGCCTTGCTCGCGCAGGGCATAGTCAAAGCCATCGAACACCTTGCGATAGAGCGCATCAGCCATCTCACGTCCCTCATCGCCGCCTCGGCGCAACTGTCTGAGAGCGATGGCCGTATGAATCGCCACAATCGCAAACCGGCCTTCAAACGTGTCGTCAGCCAGTTTGTCCCGGTAGATTGGCGGCGAAAGCGCAGCAGTCATGACACTTTCGTAAGCCGGCGAGATCTCGCCATCTTTCTTTGCAAAAATGTTTTTGAGAACGTTCAACAATGCACGGCGCTCCTTGCCAAACCAGCGGTGCTGGCGTTACGTCCGAGCTAATTAGCAGGAGCTTATCCATGACGCGATGCGCGTTTGTACTCGCTGCGGTTTTAATGGCCGCCACGGCATGTTCTCCCAGCCGGGATTTCCACGGCTACGTAGTCGATGAAGCGATACCGGCTGACGTCGAACCGGGCGTTGCCACGCGCACCAGCGTGCTTGCGGACCTCGGCTCACCATCGACGAAAAGCACGTTCGACGACAACACCTGGATCTATATGTCCACAACGCGCGAGCGCTTCGCTTACCTCAATCCCAAAGTCGCGCAGCGCTCTGTTGTGGCCATTCGGTTCAACGACGAAGACGTGGTGGACGAGGTGCTGACCTACGATCAGGACGACGGCCGGGTCATTTCCTATGCAGCTCGGGAAACCGCAACCCGCGGTCGCGAGCTTGGTCTGCTGGAGCAACTCTTCGGCACCGTTGGTCAGGTCGTCCTGCCGCCAACCGATGAAAGCACGCCGGGCAATCCCACCGGTCGCCAGTAGCCACTAGCTGGCGCAGAGTCTTCGCCGAAAGCGCGACTGGCTCTAGTATTGCGCTCGTGCTTCGTCCCGATCTGCTTTTGCGCCCCACACCACAGGGCCTGTATTGCCCGCCGGGCGATTTCTACATCGACCCCGTGCGCGGGGCCGTTGACCGCGCGGTCGTCACACACGGCCATGCAGACCATGCCCGCGCTGGCCACGGAGCGGTGCTGGCCACCCCGGAAACACTCGCCATCATGGCCAGCCGTTATGGCGAGGCCTTCACGGCTTCGCGCCAGCCGCTGGAGTATGGCGAGACTGTCGAAGTCAACGGTGTCACCGTCTGGATGTCGCCTGCCGGTCATGTGCTAGGCTCGGCGCAGGTGGTTGTCGACTACAAGGGCCTCCGCATGGTTTGCACCGGAGACTTCAAACGCAGGCAAGACCCGACCTGCGCCGCCTTCGAGCCCGTCGAAGACACTCATGTCTTCATCTCCGAAGCGACATTTGGCCTTCCCGTATTCCGGCACCCGGATGATCGCGGCGAAATCGCCAAGCTTCTGAAAAGCGTCGAGACGTTTCCCGATCGAACGCATCTCGTTGGCGTTTATGCGCTCGGCAAAGCCCAGCGCGTGATCCGGCTGATCCGAGAGGCCGGTTATGAGAAACCGCTTTTCATTCACGGGGCTCTGGAAAAGCTCTGCACACTCTACGAGGCTCACGGCATCGACCTTGGCCCACTTGAGCCGGCAACGCTGGACAAGGGACAACGCGGTGAGTCGGAGAAGTTTCGCGGCGAGATCGTCCTTGGTCCACCATCCGCCTTCACCGACAAATGGGGAAGACGCTTTCCAGACCCTGTTCCTGCATTTGCCTCTGGCTGGATGAGCGTGCGCCAGCGCGCCAAACAGCGCGGCGTGGAGCTCCCGCTGATCCTGTCCGATCACGCCGACTGGGACGAACTGACCGAGACAATCCGCGAAGTGAATCCCGAAGAACTTTGGGTGACCCATGGGCGAGAGGACGCACTTGTGCGATGGGCAGAACTGGAGGGGCGGAAATCGCGGCCATTGCGGCTCGTCGGATACGAGGATGAGAACGATTGACCCTCGCCCTGAACGCCCGGCTCGGCTATTGTGCCTTCACGGGAGACCGCTCATGAAATCAGTTGCCACGGCAGCTCTTACGCTGTGCCTACTGGCTTTCCCGGCCTGCGATGCCGTGCGCGTACCCGGCGGCAGCGAGAACGCCGCGCCTGAAATCGCGCCCGAAACCACCGATGCCCTTGAAACGACGGATAACCCGGTGCTCGACCAGTCGGCCCCGTCCGAAGGCACCGTCCCGATCGAAGACAGCGCACCGGAGACGCCCGTCACAACGGCAAGTGCGCCCGGCACGCCCCGGTCGCTGCCAGAGATCAATGCCCGGATTTGCGGAACGACTCCGGATCTCCCGCTCACGCCAACCGTCGCGGCGCGTGCCGGCGTAACCGTGATCCAGCCCCCGGCCTTCGGGACAGCAACCGTAAACGGACTTGCAGGCACGCTCGCCAATTTTCCAGGCGTCGTGAAGCTTGAACCACGCTCGCTTGAGGATGGCGGCGGCGTCACCAGCGGACATTGCGGGGCGACGCGGATCGCACGGAACTGGTTTGTGACCGCGGCACACTGCGTCGACGATGCGTTCGATGAGCTTCGGCTGATTACAGGGTCGGAAACCCTCTCCAGCCCGCTTGCCCAGCCCGTTTCGGCAGATCTCGCAGTCTGTCACGGCGGCTATGGCGGGCTCAACGGCGGCTATGCCAATGACATCGCGCTCGTGAAGGTCAACGATCTTGCCCTCGAGAACATGGCCGACGTCCCGATCGCCCGTTTCGGCACCACGGCCCGCACTTTAGGCCCGGCGACCTACCCTGACGTCGAAATGGCCGGATGGGGCCTGACCGGCTACGAACAAGGCCTCTCCAACGAACTCCTCTCGGCAACACTGACGCTGTCGAGTTCGGGGCCGGCGACGATTGGGGTGGTTAGCCGGGATGGGGCTGGGCCGTGTGTGGGGGATAGCGGCGGCCCGCTCTACATTACCGAAGATGACGGGACGAAGACTGTAGTCGGCGTCCTATCTATCGTTGAGCAGAACCGCACAACCGGCGAATACTGCGCGGGCGACTATGGCGGCAGCTACACCAATCTTCAGGGCTATGCGGACTGGATCGAGCGCGTTGTATCCACCTGCGCCGAAACAGAGCTCTGCGAGTAGGCTGATCATATGAGACCCGTCGATCCGTCCATCCCCCTGCCCGCGCAGCCCGCAGATATCCGCTTTCCGACAGAAGAATGGTCCGGAGGCTCGTTCGCTTCGAACGTCGACAGCTCCCGCCTGATGGCATTGCTCGATAAGGCGTTCGCCAAGGATCCTCCCGAGGATTTAGGAGAAACGCACGCTTTCCTCGCCATTCAGAATGGCCGCATCGTGTCAGAGCGATACTGGCAGGAGGCCGGCCCGAAGGACACATGGCCCTCATGGTCGGTCGCCAAGAGCATCACGCATGCGCTTGTCGGCATTCTCGTCAAAGACGGTCTGATCGATATCCATGCCCCAGCCGACGTGCCTGAATGGCAGGCCGACAACGATCCCCGCAGGGCGATTACACTGGACCAACTCCTTCGTATGTCGAGCGGACTTCAGTTTGCGGAAGACTACGTCGATGCCGGTGTTTCACATGTCATCGAGATGTTGTTCGGTGCAGGCAATCAGGACGTGGCTGCGTACGCGGCAGGCTTCCCGCTGGCTCATGCACCTGATGCGATGTGGAGCTACTCCAGCGGTACGACAAACATCGTCGCGCGCTGCGCGGCCCGCGCCCTCGGCAAATCCGGTGCGGACTTTGAAGCTTTCATGCGCGAACGGCTGTTTGATACCCTCGGCATGAAGAGCCCGATGCCGAAATTCGATCCAGCCGACACCTTTATCGGATCATCCTTCTGCTATTGCACGGCGCGGGACTTTGCGCGTTTCGGTCTGCTCTATCTGCGCGACGGAGTGTGGGACGGACAGCGCATTCTGCCGGAGGGCTGGGTCGATTATGCCCGCACGCCCACACCCGTCCCGGAGGACGAAGTGCGAGGGTATGGTGCCCACTGGTGGCTCGACATGTTCGGGCCGGACACGTTTTCAGCCAATGGCTATCAGGGCCAGTTCATCATACTGGCCCCGAAAAACGATCTCATCGTGGTTCGCCACGGAAACTCCGACGAAGAGAGCGGCCAGGGCGAGAACGCCCGGGCCTGGCTCTCAGACGTCGTGAGCTGCTTTACCGGCTAGACGCCGATTTCCAGCATCTTCTTGTAAGCCGGGCGCGCCTGCACCCGCTCAAGCCAGCTTTGAGTGGCCGGCGGCAGCGCGCCGCCGCGAAGCGCGGTGTTCTGAATCTGAAACCCCATCAGGCAATCGGCCGCCGTGAAGCTGTTGCCTGCGAAATAGGCGTGCTTTGCCAGATGTGCCTCAATGTGCGCGGCGGCCTTGGCCGCTTCCGCCGCCATCGCATGGGCCAGCGGGATGTCGGTAAGTTCCGAGCGCAACAGGTAGAAACCGAACAGGCCCGGAAGGAACGGCGCACCTTCGGCAGAGTGCACCCACTCCAGATAGCGCGGAAAATCGGGGCTGTCTGAACGGGGATGAAGGTTGTGCTCGGTATCGTGCCTGGCGAGCAGGTATTCCGCGATCGCGCCGGTCTCAGCGATCACGACATCGCCATCTTCCAGCAGCGGCGACTTGCCCATCGGATGAATGTCGAGAAGCTCCGGCGGTGCCAGATTGGTCTCCGGATGTCGCTGATAGTGCACGATCTCGCAGTCGATGCTCATTTCCTCGACGAGCCAGACCAGTCGCTGCGAACGCGATGCGTTCAGGTGATGAAGTTTAAGCGCCATGTCAGGCTCCTTGCTTGTTTTTGACAATCTTGAATGAGGTGTTCGCGCGCGCAACAGGCTCCCCATCGGCGCGGACGAGACAGCTTGCAAAGCAGAGCGAGCCTCCCGTTTTCACGAAGTAAGTATCGGTTGCCAGCCACGCACCCAGCGAAGCCGACCCGAGATAATCTGTGTTCAGGGTGACGGTCACGAGGCCGCCAATGTCATCACGCCCCTCGCCCCGCAGGACGGTCACGCAGGACAGGCCCATCGCATTGTCCGCCAGCGACGCGATCAGGCCGCCATGGACCAGCCCGCGAGAGTTACAGTGAGGTTCACTGAGCCAAACCCCAATGGAGACCTGACGGTCCGCTGTTTGTGAGAACAGAGGCTCCCAGGGGTCGGTAAACTTCGATGTGCGGAAATGTCGTTCATAGCCCTCGGGCGGCGCGCGGTCTGTCATCGCCCGTGTTTGGGCCTATGTTCCCACCGATGCAAGCCTTCGCAGACCTCCTCGACCGACTGATCCTGACGCCGTCACGCAACGCCAAGATAGAGCTGATGGTGACGTATTTCCGGGAAACGCCCGATCCGGACCGGGGATGGGCGGTCGCAGCGATCACACGGGATCTGGATATCCCGAGCGTCAAAGCCGGTATGATCCGCGGCCTTGTCGAAGACCGGATGGATCATGTGTTGTTCGGCTTGTCTTACGACTATGTCGGCGACCTCGCCGAAACGGTCAGCCTTGTCTGGCCAGAGAAGCGCGGAGCCAACCGGTCACCCGGCCTTAGCGAAATCGTCGAACGCCTGCTGGAGGCCAGCCGCGCCGAAGGACCACGGCTCGTGGAGCAATGGCTGGACGCGCTCGATGCCAAAGGCCGCTGGGCATTGCTGAAGCTCGTGACCGGTGGCTTGCGCATTGGCGTCTCCTCTCGGCTCACCAAGGTTGCGCTTGCTCAGTTCGGAGACGTGGACATTACGGAAATCGAGGAGATCTGGCACGGTCTGGAAGCTCCCTATGAAAGCCTTTTCGCATGGCTGGAAGGACGCTCGGATAAACCGAAACCGGATCTCGCCGCACCCTTCAGACCTGTCATGCTGGCTCATCCGCTGATCCCGAAAGCGGACCGGGACAATGCGGACGCTGTTGATCATTCCCTCATAACGGCAGAAGCCTTCGCGGCTGAATGGAAATATGATGGCATCCGCGTGCAAGCGGCCGCGGAAGGCGATGCGCGCCGCATCTACACCCGCACAGGCGACGATATCAGCCACACCTTCCCGGACGTCCTCGCCGCAATGGACTTTGACGCGGCAATCGACGGCGAGCTGCTCGTCCGCCGGTCCGATGGCTCGGTCGCCCCCTTCAACGATCTCCAGCAACGGCTGAACCGCAAGACCGTCACGAAGAAGCAGATGGAGGCACGCCCCGCTTTCATCCGCGCCTATGACATCCTCCATATCGGCGAGGAGAACCTTCGCCCACTGCCCTTCGACGAGAGGCGGAAACGGCTGGAGACCTTTATCGCCGGTCTGGACACGGATCGCTTCGATCTTTCGCCGCTTGTGCCAGTGACCTCGATCGGCGCGCTGGAACACGCACGCAACAATCCACCTGCACCAGAGATTGAAGGACTCATGCTGAAACGCTGGGACTCGATCTATGAAGCTGGTCGTCCGAAAGGGCCATGGTTCAAGTGGAAGCGTGATCCGTTCCTGGTCGATGCCGTTCTGATGTATGCCCAGCGCGGTCATGGTCGACGTTCAAGTTACTACTCCGACTACACGTTCGGCGTCTGGCGCGATGGCGAGGAAGACGTAGAGCTCACACCTGTTGGCAAGGCCTATTTCGGCTTCACCGACGACGAATTGAAACAGATCGACAAATATGTCCGCGACAACACCGTCGACCGCTTCGGCCCGGTTCGGGCCGTCGAGGCCAATCCGGATCAGGGTCTCGTTTTCGAAGTCGCCTTCGAAGGCCTTCAGCGCTCCCCCCGTCACAAATCCGGCCTCGCCATGCGCTTCCCCCGCATCAATCGCATCCGCTGGGACAAACCCGCAGGCGAAGCGGACCGGATTGAAGCGCTGGAAGCCCTTCTACCCGCAGAGTAACCCCAACTACTAATCTATTAGTTGACTCAAAATGCAGCCCGTGCGATCTGAGAACTCAACTACTAAGGAATTCGTAGATGGCTCGCTCCGCATCACCTCAACTCACGGAAGCGGAACAGCGCATCATGGATGTCCTGTGGGAGGCCGGCGAAGCAAGTGTGCGGCAACTGACCGAGGCACTGCATAGCGTCCACGGCCTCGCCTACACCACAGTGCTCACCACAATCCGCATCATGACCGACAAGGGCTACGTCGATTTCAGAAAGGAAGGACGCGCCCACATCTACCGACCACTTCTGAGTCGCTCAGGTGCTCGCAAGCGCGCGCTCGGAACGCTGGTCTCGTCCCTGTTCGACGGATCGGCACAGTCTCTCGCCCAACATCTGGTCGATGACGATCAACTCACACTGGAAGACATCGAAGCGCTCCGCGAGACGCTTTTGAACAAGGATACGAAGGACACAGACCAATGACGCCAGAGACCCTGCTTACGGCCGCCCTCGTCACCTTTGTTGGCTCAGCCGGCCTCGCCGCCACGATCCTGGCGGCTGACCGGCTTTTGCCGGAGCGGTTTGTCCGCGAGCGCCACGATCTTGCACTCGCCGCGTTTTTTCTGGTTCCGCTCATCTTCGCGCTGACCTTCCGCGCGGCAGAGGCCCAACCAACGCCTGTGCCGGCGCCACTTGCTGAACCAACCAGCATTCCTGCAGCCGCAGCACCTGTATCGGCTGTTGCATCGAACACCACGGCGACAGTCGCTGAAAGCGTTTCAACGACGCTGCCACTGCCGGCAATCCTGCTGACGCTCTGGGCCGTGGGCTCGGTTTTGATGTTTATCCGTCTCGGCATTGGTCTGATGCAGATCCGCAGACTGATATCAAACGCCCGATCGATCCGGCCCTCGTCCACGTTGCGATTATCACGGGCGCTGCCGATCCGTATGTCTGCCGAGACGACGTCCCCCATGCTGGCTGGCTATCTTAGACCTGTGATCGTGGTGCCGGAAGACTTCGCAATCGACAATGATGCTCGCCCCGTTCTCGAACATGAGATCGCCCACGCGGTGCGGCGCGACAACTGGATCGCGCTGGGTCTGCGCATTGTCACGGCCTTGTTCTGGTGGAACGCACCGCTCTACGCGTTGAGGCCAGTTCTGATCGCTGCTCGGGAAAAGCTATGTGATAGCCGCGCCGCCGAACTGACCGGCGCACCACAGGAACTCGCCCGAGCGTTGCTGGACACCGCCGTGCGGGCGTTGCGCAAGCCAGCCCCCGCGCTTGCCGCCACCGCTCATGGAGCCGCGCTCGCTGACCGGATCCGTCGCCTGACCACACCAGCTGGTGCGCAGGAGCGTCGACCTGTCGTCACACTTCTCGTCATACTGCCCGCTCTGTCGCTGGCTGCCATGGTCGCAACACCACAGCTCGGCGCAGCACAACAAGCCGAGATCACCTTACAAAACGTAGACCATGAAGAAACGGCCCTCCGCGAGGAGCTCTACGATGCCGCTTATCAAGGACGGCTGGCAAAGGTTCGTGAGCTGCTGGACGCTGGCGCTGATCTGAGTGCGCCCGCCTACGGCAACGGCACCCCTTTGATGGGCGCAATTCGCGGTGGCCGGAACGATGTCTTCGATGCCCTGCTCACCATGGGTGCCGATCCCGACGTTGCCTCGCCGGGTGATGGATCGGCCCTGATCGCAGCCGTTCGCGAAGGACGGGCAGACATGGTGCGACGCCTGCTGGCCGCCGGAGCAAATTCCGATCTGGCCGTGCCGAGCGACGGAGCGGCGTTGATCTCGGCAGCCGGACGCGGCGATATCGAGATGATCGATCTGCTTCTGGAGGCCGGTGCCGATGTGAACATCGCGGTCCCCCGCGACGGTAATCCCCTGATCGCCGCGTCGCTGCGCAACCGAACAGACGCGATCTCTCGCCTGCTCGCAGCTGGAGCCGACCCGAACGGTTACGTCTATCGAGATGAAACGCCGCTGATTAACGCAGCCCAGGCTGGACACATTACCGTCGCCGAGCTGCTGGTCGCGGCGGGTGCGGACGTATCGCTCACCGTCGAAACGCCCCACCATGATCCCGGTGGCTCTTACCGTTCGCCGTTGTCAGAAGCAGAGCGGAAGGGACACACCGCGATGGTCGACTGGCTAGTAGCACGCGGCGCAGAGCATCGCCCGCCCACTGCGGAGTAGAACGCGTCGAATCGCCTTGCGCGCGGCGGCGACTACTCTAAGTCGGTGCAATGATCAGATACGCGCTCATCGTAGCGGCCATTGGCCAGTTTCTCGTTCCAGCATTGCCGTCACTGATTGGCTTTGGCACCCCCGTCGGCGACGCCGCTCGTGCCGACTATGGTGGATTTCCTCCAGAGCAACCGGCTGGCATCGCCTTTGCGATTTGGGGCGTGATTTTCAGCTTCTATGCCGCCTTTGCCCTGGCTAATCTCTTCGGGACGAACGAAACGCTTAGGCGCGTTGGGCCACCGCTCGCCGCTGCTGGCCTCTTCAATGTCCTCTGGATGTTGAGCGCACAAACGATCAACCTGCAGCTCCTCAATTTCGTTCTCTTGTTTCCGATTGGCTACTTCGCCTTCCGCGCAGCAGCCGCATTTGAGAGCGTGCGCGGTATGGGAGGTGCTCCGACCAAGCTCATCGCTGATGCCGCCACCGGCTTGCTGTCAGGCTGGATCACGGTCGCCGTCGCCATCTCCGTGCCGCTGACCATCCGAACCCTAACCGGCCTCGGTGCCACTGACTTCCCGTGGCAAATGCTGTTCCTCACCCTCGCGACGGCAACCGCCGGTGCTTGGGCATTCACGACCTATGTCAGCCGGAGCCTTTGGTACTTCGGCGCGCTGGGCTGGGGCGTCGCTTGTATCGCGCTCAACAACTGGTTCGTCACAGGTATGCACCCGCTCGCCCTGACAGCAGCCCTCGCCGCAATCCTGATCCTGCGCTGGAGGCTGACGCGCGAGGCGAACCCCGTTAAGGCCTCACCCCTATGGACCTGATCAACGCGCTGAACATCGACACATCAGCCTGGCCAGCCTGGCTTGTCGAGAATTTCGAGCTCGCCAGTCGAGCCGTTCTGATTCTGCTCTCAGTCTTCGTCGTCTGGATTGCCGGGTGGCTCGTTAAACGCGCCATGTGCGCAATTGGCCGAAGGCGGCTGCACAGCGACGAGGAGTTCGAAGGGTCTGCATGGGACATCGGATCATCCATTGCGCGCTTTGGCGTCATCCTTCTTCTGGCCCCCCTCCCGCTTCAGATTGCAGGGTTTGACGCCTTCGCCTTCGTCAGGGCGCGCGCCGGGGCCGTTTTCGCGGCGGCGCTGACGCTCCTGATCGCGATTGTCTTCGCGACGTGGCTGGCGCGGTCGATACGCAGGTTCGGCGACAAGGCGCAGCGACGCTCGGGGGCTGGCGACACGCTGTTCGCCTTCATGTCGTCGCTGCTGAAGTACATCATCTTCGCCATCGCGCTTGTTCTCGCGCTGACGCAGCTCGGCATGGAGACGACTTCGCTCGTGGCGCTGCTGGGTGCGGCGGGTCTCGCCATAGGTCTCGCCCTTCAGGACACGCTCAAGGCCGTTGCAGCAGGCGTCATGCTCGCCATCTTCCGGCCCTTCCGGATTGGCGACTGGGTGGAGATTTCGGGCCTTGAAGGCGAAGTCGCCGATATCACGCCGTTCCAGACGTCCATCAAGCAGGTTGATAACAAGGTGGTCTTCATCACCAATGACCGCGTCTGGGGTGAGCCTCTGATCAACTTCACGCGGCAGACGCGCCGCCGTCTCGATCTCTACTTCGACATTTCCTACGATGATGACATGGGCAAGGCCCTCAAGATCGTTCATGAGACGGCCAACAATCATGGGCGCGTGCTCGCCAGGGATGAGACATGGACATCGATCCACGCGCTCGGAGACTTCTCAGTGAAGATCCGCCTGCGCGCATGGGTGCCCACACGCGAGTTCGTTCCGATCCGCGGCGACATCACCAAAGCTGTCAAAGAGGCCTTTGACGGAGCGGGAATCACGATCCCATATCCGCATCAGGTTGAAATCCAGTATCAGGGTCAGGCTAAGAAGCCGACCCCTATGCCGGATGAGCCGCCGGAAACACCAGTGTTAGGAGACGCTCCCGATGAATGACGCCTTCAACGCCGAAGCGCTTTGGGAAACCTACGGCCCTTCAATCCTCGGCTTCGGAGCAAAGGCCGCCGGCGCACTCATTGTTCTCATCGTCGGCCTTCGGGTCGCATCATGGCTGGGCAATCTCGTCCGCACGCAGGCTCTGAAACGCGAAGACATCGACGACACGCTCGGTAATTTCTTCGGGTCCATCGTCCGCTGGGCGATGACAGCCGCCGTCTTCATCACGGTCCTTCAGGTCTTCGGTGTTCCTGCAACGAGCTTCGCCGCCGTGCTTGGCGCGCTGACTCTCGCCATCGGCCTCTCCATGCAGGGGGCGCTCGGCAACATCGCCTCTGGCGTCATGATCATGATCTTCCGTCCCTACAAGCTCGGGGACTTTGTGGAGATCGCCGGCGAGGCCGGCACGATCAAGGATATCAATCTCTTCCAGACCGTCATGGCGACGCCTGACAATGTGAAAGTCATGGTGCCGAACAGTCAGGCGATTGACGGCGTCATCTCGAACTATTCGGGCTACGACACGCGCCGCGTCGATGTCACCTTCGGCATCGACTATGACGACGACATGGACAAAGCGATCGATATCATCAAACGCGTGATAGCTGCCGATGACCGCGTCCTGAAAGATCCCGAACCTTTCGTGAAGGTGGTCAATCTCGGCGACAGCTCCGTCGACATTGCATCCCGCAGCTGGGTTCGAGCCAGTGACTACTGGGATGTGAACTTCCACATCACCAAGGCCGTCAAAACGGCGTTCGACCGAGAAGGCATTTCGATCCCCTATCCCCACCAGGTCGAGATTCAGAAAACAGCCGCCAACGACTGATCATCGCGCTATAGTCTTCTACGATGAGCGACGATGCGGAAGACCCAGTTGTAGACGTCGTCGAGCCGGACGAAGCGCCCGCCCGCAAGCCGCGCCGCCTCTGGCCGTTCGGTAAGGAAAAATCGCCTCCACGTCCACTCCTCATTCGGCTGTTCGGG
>JBCBTR010000012.1:0-18949 GCA_039818545.1 Pseudomonadota bacterium | reverse complement strand
CTTCATCCGAATCGATCTCTGGCACGGGTACCTGCTCGACCTGCATCGCGGTGTCCGGCCGGCCATGACGTTCGCGGCGGATCGCCCAGGCATGCATCATTTTAGGAACATGGAACTCCGGCGGCATCTCGCCGATGTGGTAGATATCTTTTTGAACCCGGCTCTGTTGCGTATCAGCCATTACGTAGTCCTCCAGAGTAGCCTGCTCACGCCTCTTTCGTGCGCTTGCGCCCAGCCTTGTAACGGGCGCACACTGGCAATCGACTTTGCAAATAGCAAGCCGTTTTTGTGCGGCGCAGCATGCTCATATGAAGGTTCTCGAAATGCGTGATCGGGAGACAACATGACCGGTATCGGCAAATGGGCCGTCATAGATGGCCAGGTGCTGGCCAGCTCGGACGCAGCGATCTCTCCGTTTGATCGCGGCTTCCTGTTTGGTCATGCCGCCTATGAAGTCACAGCCGTTTATGGCGGCAAACTCATTGATTGGCCTCATCATGCCGAACGTCTGGCGCGAACGCTGGGCGGGCTCGAAATTCCTGTTCCGGCCGACATTGAGGCACTCCACAGGGATCTGATCAGGCGCAATGGCCTGACAGAAGGGCTCGTCTACCTGCAGGTCACCGGCGGGGCCTATGGGTTTCGGGACTTTGCTGGGCCAGACGTCTTCACGCCCGGCCTCTTCATGTTCACAAGCGAGCGGTCGCTGATCGGAGACACCGCCCGCGACGGCCTGACCGCAATCACCCTTCCCGACGAGCGATGGAAGCGCCGCGACTGGAAAACGACGCAATTGCTCTCGCAGGCACAAGCATACCGGGCGGCGCGCAAAGCTGGTGCCGAGACAGCATGGATGCATGAGGACGGGCTCGTGACCGAAGCGGCATCGGCAAATGCATGGATTGTGACGCCGGACGGAACGCTTGTGACCCGCAACCTGTCTCGCGCCCTTTTGTCCGGGATTACGCGGCAACGGGTGATCTCTCTGCTCAACCCGGCAGGGATCGAAACCGAAGAACGCGCCTTCACGCTCGAGGAAGCGCGAAATGCACAGGAGGCATTCACAACGTCAACCGGGGCGGTCATCGCGCCTGTGCTCCGCCTCGATGGCAAACCCATCGGAAATGGCGCGCCCGGACCGGTAACGCGGACGATTCAGAGGCTCTACTACACCCATATGGGCGCAGACCTTCCCGCAGTCGCGCCATGGGTTCTGCCCTGAAACGGCTTCGATCTTGCTCATCGTGAGGTGACGCGGCATTGTGCGCCGCACACAAAACGAGACCTCACATGGCCGACACTTCCTACCAGCACGCCCCGGACCGCCCGTGGATCTTCCGCACCTATGCGGGCCATTCCACGGCTGAAAAGTCCAACGCGCTCTATCGCGGAAACCTCGCAAAGGGGCAGACCGGCCTTTCGATCGCCTTCGATCTTCCGACCCAAACGGCTTATGACGCCGACCATATCCTCGCCAAGGGCGAAGTCGGCAAGGTCGGCGTTCCCGTGAAGCATCTGGGGGATATGCGTACCCTGTTCGACCAGCTGCCGCTGGAAGAAATGAACACGTCCATGACGATCAATGCACCGGCCGCATGGATGCTGGCGCTTTACGTGGCGCTGGCCGATGAACGCGGCGACGACCGGGCGAAACTGCGCGGCACGACCCAGAATGACATCGTGAAAGAGTACCTCTCCCGCGGCACTTATGTTTACCCGCCCGGCCCGTCGATGCGCCTGATCGCAGACATGGTCAGCTGGTGCTATACCGAAGTTCCAAAATGGAACCCGCTGAATGTATGCTCCTACCATTTGCAGGAAGCCGGGGCGACGCCCGAGCAGGAGCTTGCCTATGCGCTCGCCACGGCCTGCGCGGTTCTCGATGCGGTCAAGGACGGCGGACAGGTGCCGGAGGAAGACTTCCCGATCGTGTTCGGGCGCATCTCCTTCTTTGTGAATGCCGGCGTTCGGTTCGTCACCGAGCTTTGTAAAATGCGCGCTTTCGTCGATCTCTGGGAAGAGATCGGGCGTGACCGCTACGGCGTCAATGACGAGAAAGCCCTGCGCTTTCGCTATGGCGTGCAGGTCAACTCACTCGGCCTGACAGAGCCGCAGCCTGAGAACAATGTCTATCGCATCCTGATCGAGGCGCTGGCCGTGACGCTGTCCAAGCGCGCGCGCTGCCGCGCCCTTCAATTGCCGGCATGGAACGAAGCGATGGGCCTCCCCCGCCCCTGGGACCAGCAATGGTCGCTCCGCCTCCAGCAGATCCTTGCTCTGGAAACCGACCTTCTCGAATTCGAGGACCTGTTCGATGGCTCGCACGTCGTCGACGGCAAGACCGAAGAGCTGAAAGCCATCGCCCGCAAGGAACTCGCCACAATCGACGATCTGGGCGGGGCGACTGAAGCGATCGGGTACATGAAAGAACAACTGGTCGATGCCCATATCGACCGCATCCGCGGCATTGAGAGCGGCGAACAGGTCGTTGTCGGCGTGAACAAATACACGACCACAGAAACCAGTCCGCTTGGGGCGGGTGACGCCGCCATCCAGACGATCGATCCGGCCGAAGAAGCCGCGCAGGTCCGGGACCTTCAGGCCTGGCGCGCGCAGCGCGACGCAGCAGAAGCAGAGGCCGCCACGGCTGACCTGAAAGCCGCCGCCGCCGATGGCCGCAACGTTATGGAACCGTCCATTCGCGCCGCAAAAGCGGGCGTGACCACCGGCGAATGGGGCGCGGCCCTGCGCGAAGTCTTCTCCGAGTATCGCGGGCCAACAGGCGTCGCGGTCTCCATCGAAACCGGCGGCGACGAAGAGATCGAAGCGGTAAAAACCCGGGTCGACAAACTCTCCGACGCGCTTGGTCGCAAGCTGACCTATGTGCTCGGCAAGCCGGGCCTCGATGGCCATTCCAATGGCGCAGAACAGATTGCCAGCCGCGCGCGCGCCTGCGGCATGGAAGTCGTTTACGATGGCATCCGTTTCACGCCAGAGGATATCGCCCGTCAGGCCAAGGAGGCGGACGCCCATGTAGTTGGCCTGTCCATTCTCTCCGGCAGCCATCTCGATCTCGTTCGCCACACGATCGCCGAGCTGCGCAAAGTCGGTCTCGACCATGTACCGCTTGTTGTGGGCGGCATCATTCCGCCGGAAGACGCCATGGCCCTCAAGCAAATGGGGGTCCGCCGCGTCTACACGCCGAAGGACTTCAAGATCACCGAGATCATGTCAGACGTGGTCGATGTCGCCGAGGCGGCGTGGATGGCTCCGGCGGAGTAACGCGACCCCCGCAGCGATGAATCCGGCACCGAAGAGAATGCCGGCCACGACGAATGCGACGGCCCCAGCACCGGCATAAGCGGCTAACCCGGCCACGAAGGCTGAAAGCCAGAAGCCGCCCGGCATCCGCAGTCCGTCCAGAACGACTATGCGCAGTCCAAGAAGGGCTACGCCAAGACCGATCACGGCGACACCCAGCTGGTAGAAATCGATCCCCAACATCGCCGGATCCGGCCCGATGATGCTGGCAAGGCCGGCGAAGGCCAGAACGAAGCCCACGAGCCCGACAGTGCCAAGCCGCGTGGCGTTCGCGACATATAGCGCTGCGAGCCCGGCCATAAGGCTGAAATCGATCAGGGCGTAGAACACCTCAAGCGCCGCCGACTCCGGCGTGAAGGGAACAAAAGAGGCGACGATGCGCAGCGCGCCCCCGAAGATCGCGCCATACGCCCCCAGTTTCATGAAGAGGTCAGCCGGCATAGCTGACAACCTCGAACTCGATGCCGTCATCGTCGTGGAAGTAAAACCGCCGGCCCGGCTGGTAGTCGCCATGTGAATGCGGGGTGTAACCGGCCTCCGATACGCGTTGTTCGGTGGCATCCAGATCGTCAACGACGATCCCGATGTGGTTTAGCCCGCCCTTCATCACATAGCTCTCCGATGTCGGGTCCCGGGATGCGCCGGTGGAGTAAACGGCGACATAGGACTCCTCCGTCCCGACATGTACCGTGTCACCGCCCTTCCCTGACTTTCCCTGCCAGCGGATATGCCAGCCGAAGATGTCACTCAGCATGGCGGCGGTTTTCTGGGGATCGCTGACCGTGATGTTTACATGTTCCAGCATCTTTCTCTCCAATCGGTTGAGTTGATTTACATGGCGTAATTCCTCAACTTAAGTTGAGGTCAAGCGCGAATCTGGAGATTCTCATGCCTGCATCGGAAGCCCTCCCAATCGGCGATCTCGCAAGTCGGACAGGGCTGTCTGTCTCAGCGATCCGATTTTATGAAACCAAGGGGCTCGTTGCGCCGATCCGCAACAATGGCGGCCAGCGCCGCTTCCGGCGTGCGGATATCAGGCGCCTGTCCTTCGTGCTGATCGCCCAGCAGCTCGGCTTCTCCATCGCTGAGATCCGGGACGAACTCTCGACCCTGCCAACTCATCGCGCGCCATCACAGAAAGACTGGACCCGGATCAGCACACGCTTCCGGAAAACACTCGACGCGCGCATTGCCGCCATGGAACGCCTGCGCAACCGTCTGGACGGATGCATCGGGTGCGGGTGTCTCTCGCTGAAAAAGTGCGCGCTTTACAATCCCGACGACCGTGCACGCGGCCTTGGGCCCGGCCCCCGCTACCTGCTTGGAGACACAGCCTCGGATCTCGGCCAGACTTGATCGTATCCCATCCACACTCTAGCGCTCTCCTTCGCAAGATGGAGCGCAAGGCATGACACACTGGACGCTGGGAATTCTGGGCGGCTCTGGCCTCTACGATATCGACGGCATCGAAGACCGGCGCGAAGAATTCATCGATACACCGTGGGGCAATCCGTCGGACGCCCTGCTGCGCGGCCGGATTGGCGAGGTCGAACTGGTCTTCCTGCCGCGTCACGGGCGCGGCCACAGCATCCCGCCGTCGCAGGTCAACTATCGCGCCAATATCGACGCCCTGAAGCGCGCCGGCTGCACCGATATCCTGTCCGTCTCCGCCTGCGGGTCTCTGCAGGAAGCGTACGCCCCCGGTGACTTTCTGATGGCGGACCAGTTCATCGACCGCACCTTTGCCAGAGAGAAGAGCTTTTTCGGCACGGGCTGCGTTGCGCATGTCTCCATGGCACATCCCGTCTGCGAGCGCTTGTCCGGCCTCGCCGGCGACGCCGCACAAGCGGTCGGAGCCAATGTGCACCGCGGCGGCACTTACCTCGCTATGGAAGGGCCCCAATTCTCCTCGCTCGCGGAGTCCAAACTCTACCGGCAATGGGGCTGCGACGTGATCGGCATGACCAATATGCCCGAAGCAAAGCTCGCCCGTGAGGCTGAACTTCCCTACGCGACCATCGCCATGATCACCGATTATGATTGCTGGCGCGAGGAGACCGAGGCGGTTTCGGTCACGAATGTGCTGGAGGTGCTCCAATCCAATAGCGTGCGGGCCAAACGCGCGATCAGCAGATTGGCTGAAACCCTGTCGGCCACCCCGCGCACACCGTCGCCGCAGGGAATCGAAACGGGGCTTGATTTCGCAATGATAACTGCCCCGGACGCCCGCGATCCAGCAATACTGGCAAGGCTCGACGCTGTCGCTGGCCGGGTACTCGGCTAGGCGCTGGCAGACCTGTTATCGACGGGACCTGCACAGTTTGCTAGGTTCCGCGCAGTAGTTTCAGGGGTCCATCAGAATGACGGCGTCTCAGTATTATTCCTTCCTGACGGGAGGGCTCGCCCTCCTCTGCACAATCGGCCTGCTGGTCGCCTGGTTGCTCTGGCGCGAGCGCGAAACCCGGCAGGACGCGATCAAATCCGCCCTCAGCGGCATCGCTCCGGAATTCCGGCTCAATCTGGAGCGCATGGTCAAGGAATTGTCCGCGCTGGCAAACGGTCGCACGCAATCGGCCAGCAGCATCCTGCCAATCGCGCATCCCCAACTGAACGGCGTCAACGCAAACCTGATCAAGACCGACCGCACAGCCCTGGCCGCAATGGGAGCCGCTTATCAGGCGCTGGCCTCTACCAAGCTCGAACTGAAAGACGCGCTCGGGCGCGGCGCTGAGAGTAAAGATACGCAGGCTGAGGCGATTGACGCCGCCATTGATGCGTTTGCCACGCTCTATCTCTGGGAGGAGCATCGAGGCGTCAAAGCTCCCCAAGCACGCTCGACCCGAAGCTGGCATGTTCGCGACTGGATGAAAGCCCACAGATTTCCAGTCGATGCCTTCCCTGACATGCATCTGCGCGATGAAGTCGTCGAACGCCTCCGGACAAGAGGCATGACACTGACCCCACGCCCGCTCACCCACACCGCACATGAATACTACGCCATGCAATATGATCGACAGGCTGACCCACGCACGCCTTTTGGGTGGCGCCGGAAAGCCAAGGCAGAGCCCGATGCCGAGACAGATGAAGCGTTAGAGGACGCGCCGGAGATCGAAGCCGAGCCTGACGCAGAGGCGAGTGACGAGGTAAAGGCCGATCTGGACACAAAAACTGAGGTCGAACCAAAGCCCGAGCGCGAGCCAGAGGATAAGGTCGAGACAGAGTCCAAGACCGTAATTGTGCCTTCTGCGAAAACAGAACTGTCAGCGGCTGACAAGCCCGATGCCCCTGTGATCAAGACCGCTCAGACACCTGAAGGCGAGAGCCTGTCGAAGGACAGCGACGATACTCCGGTCGATCCGGTCCGCCAGAGCTGAACGAGCCGGGACACATGGATCTGAGATCTGCTATCCGGACGATTCCGGATTACCCCAAGCCGGGCATCATGTTTCGCGACGTCTCCACGCTGATGGCAGATGCGGCTGCGTTTCGGTCTGCTGTGACACAACTGGCAGATCCGTGGCGAAGGGCTGATATCGGTTTCGTGGCCGGGATCGAAGCGCGCGGCTTCATCTTCGGCGCTCCGGTCGCACTGGAACTGGGAGCGGGTTTCATCCCGCTGCGCAAACCGGGAAAGCTGCCTTACGCCTCCATCAGCGAGCCCTATGCGCTGGAATACGGGC
Organism: Pseudomonadota bacterium; assembly: GCA_039818545.1. GTDB lineage: Bacteria > Pseudomonadota > Alphaproteobacteria > Caulobacterales > Hyphomonadaceae > JANQQC01. The sequence goes on along the minus strand of JBCBTR010000012.1, from coordinate 11,948 downwards.
ATGATGAACTTCACATGCATGCCGATGCAATCCCGGAAGGCGCGAGCGTTTTACTGCTGGACGACCTGATCGCAACCGGTGGAACGGCAATGGCCGGCGTGAAACTCATCCGGCGGGGCGGCGGCGATCTTGCGGGCTGCGGATTTATTATCGACCTTCCGGAACTGGGCGGCGCGGCAAAGCTCCGCGCGGAAGGCCTTGCCGTCGAAGCCCTGCTGAGTTTTGACGGACACTGAGCCTTAGAGCAGTAGCGATTTTGCGCCGGCGGCCTCAAGAAATTTCCCGAGCGAGTCCGAGTCGCCCGCCGCCTTGCCAACCTTCTTTTTCACGTCCTTGAACGATTTCGCTGCGAAGCGCTGCGTGGACTGTTCGAAGATCCCGTCTTCCAGCGTGACCGAGAATTTCTTCCGGCGACGGGACGCACTCGCACTATTGGCCGTGGCCCATGGCAGGAACGTCTTCGCGACTTCGTCACGGATAAGCGGAAGAAGTGTCTCTTCAAGTTCGGGCAAGGACTTGAACGGCCCACCCGCTTTCGGGTCTTCCATGAACTCACACCATGCGGTCACGAAAGGCGCGCGCTCCTGAAGCCAGGCGGCCGGCGTTGGATCCATCAGAAGCTGCTGGAGCTGAGCGGCCAGCGCGAAGTCAGCCGCCGTTGGCTTGCCGCCAAACAGGAAGAGATGATCTTTCAGATGGGCGTCCAGAAGGCGGGCAAACCGGTGAAAGGACGTCTTCAGGATGATTTGGTTCGTGTCATCGGCCCCAATCAGTACCAGTCGATCCATCATGCGTGAGGAGATCTGGCGTTCCGCTTTCTGGCGGTCTTTCGGCACGTTGCGGCCAAACAGCTGGACAAGCAGGCGCGAGGCAGCCGCAGCCCTGTCCGGCATCTGTCCCCAGCGCTGGCGGAACATCGCCTTGTTCAGCCACTCATCGGCATAGTCTTCCAGCACCGCCGCGAGCGCCTGACAGGCCGGGTCTTCCGGGGTCGCGGACGGCTCGGGAAAATCCGCTTCGAGCGCGGCCAGCATCAGGGTTGAGTCCTGACTGACGGGACGATTCGGGAAGACGAGCAGCGGCACAGTCGGCGCGCGGGCATGGCCCTGAAACTCATCTTCGGTAGCGGCCGAGCGGGTGATCCACTCGAATCCGACATTCTTGTAACGAAGGCAGGCGCGAACCTTCAGCGAGTATGGTGAGGTCTGCGCGCCGTAGAGGCGATAGGCAGTCATGGACAGATCCTTACCGTTGGGGCCCGGCCCTCTTAGAGGACTGCGGCGCGATGGCCAACCGCCCTTTGCGCCGACCCCGATAAAGGCTATCGAGCCCGCGAACCTGGAGTTGAAGATATGCGCGTTCTGCACGTCATGGCCGGTGCCGCTGAAGGCGGTGCCGAGAACATCATGCTCGAGTCCGTTCTGGCGCTGGCCGAAGCCGGTCTGGAGCAGCATGTTGTCACCCGGCCAAACAATGCCTTCCGTCTGGACCAGTACAAGGCAGCCGGCATCAGCACTGATGTGACGAGCTTCAACAAGGCCTTCCCCTTCCCCTCCCGCAATGTCGTCAAGCGCGCCATCGAGACGTTCAAGCCGGATGTCATCGAGTGCTGGATGGGACGCGCCGGGCAGTTTGCGCCAGCTGAATATCGCAACCGCTCGATTGGCTGGTATGGCGGCTATTACAAGCTCTCCCGCTTCAAGAACTGCGAGTGGCATATCGGCCTGACTAAGGATCTGCTGCGCCACATCCGCGAACAGGGCGTGCCGGATGATCGCTCCGGCATTGTTCACACCTACGCCGATTTCGAAGGCGAGCCGCCAACCTCGCGCGCCAGCCTCGACACGCCGGAAGATGCACCGGTCGCGCTCGCCCTTGCTCGACTGCACCAGAAGAAAGGCCTCGACACGCTTCTGGACGCAACGGTCAAAGTTCCCGGGCTCTATGTCTGGATCGCAGGCGACGGACCGCTCGAAGCAGAGCTGAAAGCGCATTGTACGAAGAACGGGCTGGACGACCGGGTGCGCTTTCTGGGCTGGAGAAATGATCGCGGCGGCTTGCTGGCAGCGTGCGATTTCGTGGCCTTCCCGTCCCGCTATGAACCCTTTGGAACGGTGACGGTCGATGCCTGGGCCGCCTCCCGCCCGCTTGTGGCCGCGGATGCGGCCGGCCCGGCGGCTTATGTCGAGAACGAAGTCTCCGGGCTGATGATCCCGAAGAATGATGTCGAGGCGCTCGCCACGGCGATGAGCCGCGTCATCCATGAAGACGGCCTTGCCGAGAAACTCGTCGCGGGCGGGCGCGCCGCTTATGAGGCGCAGTTCACCAAGGCCGCCTTCGTGCGCGATTCCAAAGCCTTCTACGAGCGCATCATCGCCCATGCCGGGCCTTTCGGAAGCTAGGCTGCCCGGATGGCCACGCTCCTGATCGTCTATCATTCGCGCACAGGAACGGCCCGGCAAATGGCGGAAGCGGCCGCGGCGGCTGCGAAGCCCGAAACCGAAACGCGCCTCCTGAAAGCCGAAGAGGCCGGCCCGCACGACCTCCTCGTCGCGGATGGCTACATTTTCGCCGCGCCGGAAAACCTCGCCTCCCTGTCCGGGATGATGAAAGAGTTTTTCGATCGCTGTTACTATCCCGTGCTTGGGCAGATCGAAGGCCGCCCCTATGCGCTGATGATTGCCGCCGGCTCGGATGGGACGAACGCTGTGCGCCAGACGGCCCGGATCGCGACAGGCTGGCGACTGAAAGACGTCCAGCCTCCGCTGATCGTCGGCACCGAGGCGCAAACGCCGGAAGAGATTCTTGCGCCGAAAACGGTGTCTGAAGATGACCTCGCCAAGTGCCGGGAGATTGGCGCGGCGATGGGAGCCGGCCTTTCCATGGGTGTGTTCTGAGCAGCGCCTGCGCCCGCAGAGTCCGAGAGACGGTGCGGTGAACGGTTTGAATTTGAGCATGAGCCCCTCGCTAGCCGGGCGCCAGCGATGCCGGGCGAACCTGATCCGCTTCGCGCCATGCCCCAGATGCCCCTGCCCGCATGTCGGCGCGGCGGGCAAAGGCGCAGGCCGCTGTGCGGACGGGCTGTGAGATGACACGCTGTGGGCGCATGGCATGCGCGAAAGCGAGGAGGCTTGCGGCCGACACGCGCGGAGACCCGTCATCGATATCCTGCCGGTCGCCGATATGCAGCACACGGATCGTCCCGAAGGCCGTGACGGTGATGATCAACTCACGCGGGCCGTGCTCGGCCTGAAACCGTGCGAGCCAGACCTTGTACCGGCCAAGGCTCCACCACAGCACCGGCCACAGCCAGAACGGCGTGGCCGCAAACATCTCGGATCTCTGGCGCGCGGTCATAACAAGGATCATAGCCGGGCGGAGATGCACGGGGATAAGTATTCACGACGCGCAGTGTTTGCGGGCGAAACCCCGGGGATAGTAGATTGTACTACGTTGAGCTTGGCGTTTGTTTTCCACGTCGAAATATACACTAGAGCGCGACCTCATTAACCCAACCGCGGATGGCCGTAGTCACATTCTCGAGGGTCACACTTGTATACTACGGGACCGGGCACCTATCAGGAAAATTGTTGCTGCCACGCCCTAAACTACTAGTGATTTCTCCGCCTGACGTAACCGAAAGCGCAAAAGGATGACCCTCTGTACCCTCAGCTTCGCAGCCCTCTGGAAGCATGCCGATAGCAATATCCATACTGTAGGACCCGAACTCAGAATTGTAGTCAAAGTTCGTCACGTAAATGTTGCCAGAAAGGTTTGAACGCTTACCGATCGCCATTGCGCCGAGTGTCTCAGTCTCGAAGTCTATATCGGCCAGAATAGCCCCAAGATCTTCAGCGGAAAGAAGTGAGGCGACCCAAGACGTGCGGACGTCATCTTCAGATTTGTACAGATTGTACTGAGCCTCTTCCGGTCCGTTGAGACCGCTTGCAACCTGCCGGAAACCATCTTCTTCGGTTGGCTCGAAATAGAATTCGTAGGCGGCGACAGTCGCAATCGGCGCAGGGCCCTTTTCAACTCCTTCAGAAGCCTCGCTCATAACTGCTCGAAGACGACCCATTTCGTCCACGACAGGAGAGTTCACATCTATAGCACCCTGCCCTCTGGTGATATTATTCATGGCCTGATGTGCTTCAAAATATGCGGGAATTTGGAGAAGCTTCGCCAGATGCTGCACATTCCAAAGACGAACGGCGAGTTGGTCAGAAGCAACACCGTCATACAAATCCATGCGAGCGTTGCTTTTGTATGACCAACCCGGGTTGTAGCTGGCTTCGAGTTCTATCGGATTGGCCAATAACGTTCGAAAGAGTTCATCGCTCTCGGACTTCGCGGCATAAGGCTCATCAAAACCCAAACCGCCATAAACCGCATAAATAAGTCCGTAGAGTTCGCCCATACGATCTTTGTCATCATCATTTGCTGGCTGGAAAACGGTCATGTCCGTCATCGCGCGGACCTGTCCTGTCAAAAGGAGCAGATTGGTCTGGAACCGTTTTTCCTCAAGAGCGCAGACTTCCGCAGCTTCAAACAACTCAAAGGCGTTGAGGCTCAAACGCTTTCCAACGGTCTGCTCGCAACGAGGTTTTTCAACAGATTCAGCGCCGCATGAAGCTGCAAGAGTAAACGCTAAAGTCACCAGAAATACTATGCGGAAACTGGCCAGGTAAGACATCGCTCTAGTCCTCATTTTCACTCCACTCTGCTACGCGCCGGCTTAATTGTCAGGTGTTGCAAGAGTGCCTAGTGACCAAAAGAAGACATGCGCTCGAATGTGGGGGGAATCTAAGACCAGCGTTCATCGAGGACCATGCAAATGGATCGCGCCGAAGCCTTCTCCGCCAAATGAACCTCGCTCTTGCGCCGCGGGCGAACATCCGCCATCTAGTATTTCATGATAAACGATAAGAATGACTCCGCCGCCATCTGGCACGGAACGACCATCCTGGCGGTGAGAAAGCCCGGCAAGTTCGTCATGATCGGCGATGGGCAGGTCTCCATGGGCCAGACCGTGATGAAGGGGAATGCCCGGAAGGTGCGCCGGATTGCCAATGGCGACGTGATTGCCGGATTTGCCGGCGCGACCGCTGACGCCTTCACCCTGTTCGAGCGGCTGGAGCAGAAACTGGAACGGTTTCCCGGCCAGTTGCAGCGCGCCGCCGTCGAACTCGCCAAGGACTGGCGGACGGAGAAATATCTCCAGAAACTGGAAGCGCTGCTGATTGTCGCCGACCAAGAGACGACGCTCGTGATCACCGGTCAGGGCGACGTGCTGGAGCCGGAACACCCGGTCGTCGCGATTGGCTCTGGCGGGAATTACGCACAGGCCGCCGCGCTTGGCCTGTTCGAATATGAAGAAGATGCGGAAACGGTCGCCAGGAAGGCGATGGAGATCGCCGCCGATATCTGCGTCTACACCAATACAAGTTTCACGGTGGAGACCTTCTAGGTGTTCGACCGGCAGGATCTGCGTGCGGCGGTCGAGGCCGACGTGATCTCCACGGATGTCGCCGCGCGCTTAGAGGCCTTTCTGATCGGGCGCAGCGATCCGGCGGGGACGGCAGACCCAGAATCCCTGCGTTTCCTCGCCAATTTCAACGACATTTTCATCACGATAGGGATCGTCATCCTCGCCATTGGCCTGACCGCAACGACCGGGATCATCTTCGGGCCAAGCGCGGCGACAGCGCTGGGCGAAGGCTCTGTCTCGATGGCGGGCATCATGGTGCTGCTGCCTGTAGCCGGGGCGATGTGGCTGTTGATGGAGTATTTTTGCGGGCGACGCCGGCTGCTCCTGCCGAGCATGGCGCTGGCAGCGATTTTCACGCTCTATGCCGGCCTGTCGGTCGGCTTGTTCGCGTCCGGTCTCTCCAACATTCAGGATGCCAATATCGAAAGTTTCTTCGATGCATGGGAGACGCTGGGCAATGCCGGGATTGCGACATTCCTCGGTGGCATGGCCGCAGCCGGCGCGATCTATGCCCGCTTCCGCCTGCCCTTCTCGCTGTTCCTGCTGGCCGTCTCGCTGGCCGGGGCCGTCTATACGTTCGCCGGCTTCTTCGGGGATATTGGCCTGATCATTGGCGGGCTCGGCGCACTGCTGGTCGGTCTTGCAACGCTCGTCTGCGCCATTGTGTTCGATGCGAGCGATCCGAACCGGGCGACGCGGCGCTCCGACAATGCGTTCTGGCTGCATCTGGCTGCGGCCCCGCAGATCATCTTCGGCCTGCGCGGGATGATTTCAGGATCGAGCCTGACCGATCCCGGCCCGGTCGAAGCGGTGATGATCATTCTTGTTCTCGTCGCCTTCGGAGCGCTGTCGCTGGCGCTCAACCGGCGCGCGTTGATCGTGTCCGGCCTGCTGACCTTCTCGCTCGCCCTGACCACCATCGTCTCAAGCCTTGGCGGGGGTGTGACGACGACACTGATCGTCACCACGCTCCTGCTTGGCACGGGAATCCTGCTTCTGGGCGGAGGCTGGAAGACGGCGCGGCGGATGCTGCTCACCGTCCTGCCGCGCTCAGGCGTCGCAGGGCGTCTTTTCCCGCCTGAACCTGCCTGATAAAGGGCCTCCTATGACAGTTTTCACCCCCCGCGAGATCGTCGCGGAACTCGACCGGCACATTGTCGGACAGGCAGACGCCAAGCGCGCCGTGGCCATCGCCCTTCGCAATCGGTGGCGGCGCAAGCAGACACCTGAGAACCTGCAATCGGAAATCACGCCAAAGAACATCCTGATGATCGGGCCGACCGGCGTCGGCAAGACGGAAGTGTCGCGCCGCCTCGCTAAGCTGGCGCAGGCCCCTTTCCTGAAAGTGGAGGCGACCAAGTTCACCGAGGTCGGTTATGTCGGCCGGGATGTGGAGCAGATCGTGCGCGACCTCGTGGAGTCCGCGATCCTGATGATCCGCGAGACAAAGCGCCACGGTGTGATGGATCAGGCGCGCGACGCCGCAGAGGAACGCCTGCTGGACGGGCTCGTCGGTGAGGATGCGCAAAGCTCCACCCGGGAAGTCTTCCGCCGGAAGCTGCGCGACGGGGAGCTGGACGACAAAGAGATCGAGATCGATCTCGCTGACACCGCCAATCCGATGCCGATGATGGATATGCCGGGCGCGGGCGGCCAGATGGGCATGATCAATCTCGGCGATCTGTTCGGCAAGGCGATGGGCGGGCGCACCAAGCGCGTGCGCACCACCGTGGAAGACGCCTACCAGCCGCTGATCGAGGAAGCCGCCGATGGTCTGCTCGACGAGGATGCGATTGTCCGGGAAGCGGTGCGCGCAACCGAGGAGGACGGGATCGTCTTTCTGGATGAGATCGACAAGGTTGCCGCGAAATCCGAGCGCGGCGGCGCGGATGTCTCCCGCGAAGGCGTGCAGCGCGACCTGCTGCCGCTGATCGAGGGCACGACCGTGTCGACCAAGCGCGGGCCGGTGAAGACCGACCATATCCTCTTCATTGCGTCAGGCGCGTTTCACGTCTCCAAGCCATCCGACCTTTTGCCCGAGCTTCAGGGCCGGCTGCCAATCCGGGTCGAGCTGGAAGCGCTGAGCCGGGACGATATGCGGCGTATTCTGGTGGAGCCCGAAGCGTCGCTGGTGAAGCAGTATCAGGCGCTGATGGCGGCTGAAAGTCTGACCCTCAATTTCGATGAAGAGGCCATTGATGTGCTCGCCGATCTTGCCGTGAAGGTGAACGATACGGTGGAGAATATCGGGGCGCGGCGACTGCAGACAGTGCTGGAGCGCCTGCTGGATGAAATCAGCTTCGATGCGCCGGACAAGGCTGGCGAAGAGATCACGATCACAGCCGATTATGTGCGCGAGAAAGTCGAGAGTCTGGCAGGCGATGCCGATCTTTCGAAGTTCATCCTCTAGAGAGTTTGGCGCGCCTGTCTTATGGTTAATGCAAGATCGGCCTCCGACATCGTCGGGGGCCGCAAACGAACCAACCCTGGGAGACTCATCATGACTCGACTTCTAACCCTCGCCGCCTCGGCCTCGATCCTCGCCCTGACCGCATGTCAGGCGACCAGCGAAGCCGAGCTTGAGGCCGCTGTCGCCCCTGCCCCGCCAGCAAGCGAAGCGACCGCCGAAGCAGCTGCACCTGAGGCCAAGATGGACATGGAAGCCGATGCCGGTTTTGACGCTGAAGCACTTCAGGCCGTGCTCGATGCCCAGCCCGAAGAGGTCCAGGCCCGCTATGATGCCCGTAATCCAGCGGCCACACTGGAATTCTTCGGCATCGCGCCGGGCATGACGGTCGTCGAAACCCTGCCGGGCGGTGGCTGGTACACCAAGCTCCTGCTGCCTTATGTCGGCCCCGAGGGCAAAGTTGTCGGCGCCCACTATCCCGATGACATCTGGGCGCGGTTCGGTTTCTTCGATGAAGAAGGCATAGCACGCGCCATTGAGCGCACCGCAAACTGGCCGGAAACAGCTGCCGGGTGGGAGGTCGAAAACGCCGCCAAGATCAAGTCCGCCACCATCACCGATCTCCCTGAAGGTATGGATGGCAAGGTCGATGCGGTGCTCTTCATTCGTGCGCTGCACAATCTCAACCGGTTCGATGCGGATGCGGGCTACATGGCTCAGACCCTTGAAAGCGTTGACCGTGTGCTCAAGCCAGGCGGTGTTGTCGGCGTCGTCCAGCACCGGGCACCGGCCGGCAACCCAGATGAGTGGGCAAATGGCAGCGCCGGTTACCTGAAGCAGGATGCGGTGATCGCAGCCTTCGAAGCCGCCGGCTTCGAATTGGAAGCGACCAGCGAGATCAACGCCAATCCAGCCGACCAGCCGACCGCTGAAGACATTGTCTGGCGCCTGCCACCCAGCCTGAACGGCACCGAAGAAGGCACACCGGAGCGCGAGGCTGTAATGGCTGTTGGCGAATCCGACCGCATGACGCTGTTGTTCCGCAAGCCGGCCTGATCACCGGCCGCTCACGCGCATGGAGGCCCGCGCCCGTTTTCTGCCCCTTGCGGGCCTCACTGCGCTGTTCCTCGCCCTTGCAGGCGGGGCCGGCTATTTCGCCTGGCTGAATTGGGGAAATGCGCTTCTATCCGGTATTGCTCTGACGGCTGCCGCCAGTATGGCGCTGCTTGGCGTCCTGTTCGCGCGGCGCGCCCTGTTGCGGCCTGTCATGGTGCGCATCGATGCGGCGGGCATCTACATGAAGCGGCTGGACACAACCATTCCATGGGACGCCATTGCGCGGGTTGAACGCGTAATGGCGCTTGGTAATCGCGTGCTTTCCATCGTTCCGAACGACGGGCACCACGCGGTCCTCGCCGAGCGACCCGTGATGATGACCATGGCCGCAAGCGAACGGATTGGCCTGCCGGCGCTCGTCATCGATTTATCCAGCACAGATGGACGCGCCGCCGATGTGTTCGCTGCGGTACGCGATACGGGCCGCGTCGAGGTGATCGACCGGACCTAGCCGGCTGCGCGGCGCACCGGCATGTGTTTGCGTCCCCATTTCAGAAATACTTCAAGCGCCGGGCCGAGTTCCTTGCCCTTGCTCGTCAGGGCATATTCGTAGCGGACGGGTCGCTGCTGGTAGGCGCGCTTTTCAAGGATGCCCGTCTCAACGAGGCGCTTAAGCCGGTTAGACAGGACATGCCGGGTGGCCCCGATACTCTCAGCGAATTCCTCGAACTTTGACCGCCCGAGAAAGCAGTCTCGCAGGATGAGCAGCGTCCACCGGTCTCCTACGATGGAGAGCGTGCGCGCTACGGGGCACCAATTGTCGTCGAGTTCAGACCATTTCATGGGTTCCATTATTAGACCGACTTGTTATCAAATTCCAAATAGGAACTAAAAACGAGCGGGAGGGCACCATGGCCAAGCAACTGGAATTCTTTTTCGACTATGTGAGCCCAACCACCCACCTCGCTTCTCCGGTGGCCGAACAGGTCGCAGAGCGCACAGGTGCCGAGATCGTCTACCGGCCCATGTTTCTGGGCGGCGTCATGCAAGCGACCGGCAATCGCCCGCCCGGAATGGTGCCGGCCAAAGGCAAGTATATGGGCCAGGACATGCAACGCTGCGCCAAGCGCATCGGCATTGAGCTTCACATGAACCCGCATTTTCCGATGAACACACGCGGCCTGACCCGCGCGACCATTGGCTTGCTGGAGAAAGATCCCGCCGAGGCACTCCGGTTCATGAAGGCCTGTCTGAAGCATTGCTGGGGCAAGCCGGACCCGATGGACCCGGCCAAGCCGGAAGATGTAGCGGCGATGTGCGAGGCCGAGGCCTTCAACGCTGAGACCATTGCCGCGCTGGCCAGTGATGAGGACAATAAGGCCAAGCTCCGCGCGAACACTGAAGAAGCGGTCGAGCGCGGGGTGTTTGGAGCCCCGTCATTCTTCGTTGGCGACGACCTCTTCTTCGGGCATGACCGGCTGGATTACGCCGAAGAGGCCCTCGCCTAGGCGTTTATGTTCGCAGACGCAGCAAGCTCTGTATACGGAATTTCAGGGCGCGGACCATAATGGCTGATGACCTCAGCGGCCGCAATGTGGCCGAGCCGGGCGCATGTGGCGAGCGGCAGGCCTCTGGCAATTCCAAAAAGGAACCCGGCGGCATACTGATCGCCGGCCCCTGTCGTATCGACGACTTTTTCCACGGGCTCTGCGGCAACAGCGATCGGATCGCCATCCCCGATCACAACCGATCCCTGTTCCGAACGTGTGATGGCCGCCAACGGGGCCTCCGCGCGCAGGGCCTCGACCGCCGCATCAAAATCGCGCGTCTCGTAGAGCGACAGCAATTCCTCCTCATTGGCGAAGAGGATGTCCACGTGATTTCGGATCAGGTGGTGGAAGCTCTCCCGGTGACGTTCCACGCAGAAACTATCTGACAAGGTGAGCGCCACCTTCCGGCCAGCTGCGGCAGCAACTTCGGAGGCATGTACAAAAGCCGCCTTGGCCGCGTCCTTGTCGAACAGATAGCCTTCCAGATAGAGGATCGCGCTATCTCGAACCATTTGCTCGTCGACATCGTGAGCGGAGAACTCCACCGATGCGCCAAGGAAGGTGTTCATGGACCGGGCTCCATCGGGCGTCACGAAAATGATCGAGCGTGCGGTCGCCGGACCATCGATCAGAGGCGGCGTATCGAATGGCACGCCACCAGCGACCATGTCGGTGCGGAAGACCTCACCAAGCCGGTCATCGGCCACCTTGCCGATATATCCGGCCTTGCCGCCAAAGCTCGCCACGCCCGCAATCGTGTTCGCGCCAGACCCGCCCGACATCTCCTTGCCGCCGCCAGCTTCAGTCAACGCCTCCGCGCGGGGTTCTTCGATCAGGGTCATGCCATTCTTGCGGATGTCCCATGTGTCCAGAAAACCGTCATCCACAGGCGCGATCACATCGACGATCGCATTGCCCAGGCCCACTACGTCGAAACGCGTCTCGCTCATCGCATATTCCCTTTCAGAGAAACCGCAGCGGCCTTGCCAGAGCCGGGCGCTGGACGCAACCGCGCGGGCTGTATAGAGCGCGGCTCATGCGCATCGCTTATCTCGCCTCCGCCGTCACCCTGCCCGGCTCCCCCACGCGCCGATCGGATGCGTTCGAACATGATCAGATGATGGACAGTCTCGGACATAGCGAGCCCGCAGAGATCAGGTTCGAGGCAGTGTCCTGGGACGACGAGACCGCTGACTGGAGCGCGTTTGACGGGGCCATCATTGGCACGACCTGGGACTATTGGGACAGAGTAGATGAGTTTCTGGACACGCTTGAGCGCATTGAAAGCCAGACGCGCCTCTTCAATCCGAGCGCACTGGTGCGGTGGAACATCCATAAGGGCTACTTGCGGGATCTAGAGACACGCGGTGCCCGGCTGATCCCGACGCTCTGGCTGGACACTGCGGATGAGACGTCCGCGAGAGCCGCCTTTGAGACGCTCGGCTCT
>JBCBTR010000011.1:0-18990 GCA_039818545.1 Pseudomonadota bacterium | reverse complement strand
CTCGGCGCGTTCCGGCACTCGGTCGATGGCCGCATGGAATTCATCGGACATATCCGCGCCGGCGAACCCGTTGGCGAAATGGCGCTCTTCTCAGGCGGTGCCGACAATACGAACGCGCCACATAGCAGCTCCGTCTACGCGCTGCGTGATTCGGAAGTTTTGCGCATTTCGCGCGTCGGTTTCGACCGCCTGATCAAAGCCGAACCAGAAATTCTCGAACGACTGATCCGCGTCATCCTCGTGCGTCTGCGCCAGGCTGGCCGTCGCTCTGCCCGATCCGAACCAAAAGTGTTCGCACTCGTCGCGACCTCGCCGACCATCGACCTGAAACTCCGGGCCCGCACGCTGAAGGCCTCACTGGCCAGAATGGGCCTGCGCGCGCGGATAATTGACGAGGCCGAAGGCGACGACAAGCCAACCGCTTTCTTCGACGAATGCGAACGGGAGCACGATCTGGTCATCCTGATCTCGGAGATTGGCGACAGTTCGTGGTTTCGCCTGTCGACCCGTCAGGCCGATCGCATCTGGGTCATGGGCCGGGCCGATGCCCGCCCGTCCAACCCGCTGATGCCCGAAACTCATTCGCCAGCGCTCGCGCTCAAGCTCGTTGATGTTGTGCTGCTTCATCAGGGAACCGAGCGCAAAGCGGCGCGTCCGTCAGAATGGCTCGACGCAGCGGGCGGTGTCCGTGTGTTTCACTGGTCCAAGCTCGAAGGCGATTGCTGCGACCGCCTTGCCCGCACAATGGCCGGGCGCTCGATCGGACTGTGCCTGTCCGGCGGCGGCGCACGTGCTTATGCGCATATCGGCGTCGTTCGGGCCCTGCGCGAACGCAACATGCCAATCGATTTCGTCGGTGGTGCCAGCATGGGGGCCGTCATTGCCGCCTGCGTCGCCATGGGATGGAGCGATGACGAGATAGAAAATCGTATCCGCAAAGGGTTCGTCGAGAGCAATCCGCTTGGCGACTACCAGTTGCCGGTTGTCAGCATGGTGAAAGGTCACCGTGTGAATGCCCGCCTGAAAGAGCATTTCGGCAGCGCGGAGATCGGCGATCTTGAACTGCCCTTCTTCGCCGTGTCCACGAACCTCACCGACGGTGCATATCACGTTCACCGGCGCGGGCTGGTCCGTGATGCGCTGCGGGCGACGATCGCCCTGCCCGGCATTCTCCCGCCCGTTGTCCGGGACAATAACATCCTCGTCGACGGCGCGGTCCTCAACAATTTCCCGGTCAATGTGATGCGGGATCTGCATCGCGGTTACATCGTCGGCAGCGATGTCACCCGCGCGCATGAAGGCCTGAACGCGGCCGATTTCGTCGACCCGCCCGGCTTCTTCGGCTGGGTCGCCAAGCGTGGTTTCGGCGCAGCACCACCCATTGCCGGCCTGCTGATGCGGTCAGCAACTGTGAAGAACGACCCAAATGAAGGCCGTGATCTCGTTGATATCCTGATGCTGCCGGAACTCACCGATATCGAGCTCAGGGATTGGGAAGCCTACGACAATGCCGTGGAAGCGGGATATCAGGCGGCGATTGCAGCGCTCGACAATGCAGCGCCGCTCGTCGAAACCCGCGATGCGTCAGCTGTCGCTGCCTAGCGACCGCACCGCGTAGTAACCCATCACAAGACACAGGAACGCGCCGACGACACCGGCGAGCACGCCCTGATTGGCCGCTGCGTCCGTCGCCGCTTCATCGGCCCGGAACAGCCCCCAGATGGACAGCATTGCGCCAAAAACCGCCAGCACCACATAGGGCAGCCAAACCGGCAGCGGCACAGGCTCAACAGGCTCAAATACCGGCCCCGGGGGTGGCGGGATCATCGCAGGTTCCAGATCATCGACGATGCGGTTAGAGCTGATAATCCGCTCAACTGGCGGATAGTCTTCAACCGGCTCGGGAGAGTCAGGCTCAGTATCGCCACTCAGGGCTGACACCGCCTTGCGGATCTCGTCCTCGCTCGGCTCCTCGACATAGGCTGGCTCCTGCTCGGTCGAACCACCTTCACCCAGAATACGTGTCAGGCGCTCGGCGACCGCTTTCGCGGCGACTTCTGCGCCGCTGTCATCTTCGTGCGCTGCCTCATCGATTTCTTCGACCAGTTCCAGGGCACGCTCGTCTGCGATCAGGCCATCGGTACGGTGCCAGTCAGGGTCAGCTTCGGGTTTCAGCGATGCCGAAACGACCGCTGTGCGGCCACCCGGATGTTCGAGGAACATGGCGCGTTCGGAGGCGCGTCGGCGAACCAGCGCGTCGATAACGACCGGTTGCCCGTTGACCCGTGCCTTGCGCCACGCCCCCATGGATTCAGCCGCACCAAGAAAGTCGCCTGCATTCAATCGGGTGAGCACATCAGAGCGCTCAAACGCCGCGATCCCGATGCTGAACACAAAGGAAACCAGCGCATCGAACTCATTTTGATGGATCGGGGCGAGGACACGGCGTCGGATCGCGGCCTCAATCGGCGGTAAATCATACTCCCGGAGTACGGATTCAGCGTTTTCGCGCGTAATGCGAAGACCTTCCCGGGCAGCTTTCACATGCCCATAGCCAATGACCCACCGGCCTTTTCCGATGGTGGTCGAAAGAGGCTGGAAGCCTTCAAAGCTCTTGATAAGCTCTATGCCTGCCTTGGACGTCCGCATTGACTCGCCTGTTCGGCCGCCTCGTTCTGAGACACCGTTTTATTAAGTTAACCGCAGTCATTGCAAAGCACGCGCCTTTTCGCCGGACACGGGACTCTTCTGCGATAGGAACGCGTTAGAGCAGAACCAGTGTCGCAAGGCCAAGAAAGCTGAAAAACGCCATGATATCCGTCATGGTCAGCACAAATACCGATGACGCGACGGCTGGATCGGCCCCCAGACGCTTCAGGGTCAGCGGCACCAGAATGCCTGAGATCCCGGCCCAGACGAACGTCGCGAACATGGCCGCCGCGAAAACGGCAGACAGTTCGGGGTCGCGGAACCATACAAAGGCAATGATGGCCACGCCAACCGCGAACAGAACGCCATTCACGATCCCGGTCAGGAATTCGCGCATCACGGCGCGCTGCGCCGCCGCCCCCTGTAATTCGCGCTCAGCAATGGCCCGGACGGCAACTGCGAGGCCCTGACTGCCGGCATTGCCGCCAAGTGCCGCCACGACCGGCATCAGGATCGCCAACTGAACAATCTGATCTAGCGCGCCCTCGAACAAGGCGATAATGCCCGACGCCACAAAGGCCGTGAAAAGGTTGATCGCGAGCCATGGCGAGCGCGCGCGCACCGAATCCCACACCGTATCGGACCCGTCGGCCGAGCTCACATTCGACAATGCCAGAAGGTCTTCGGTGTTCTCCAACTGGATGACATCCACCATGTCGTCAACCGTGATCATGCCGACGAGCCGCCCGTTGCTGTCTTTCACCGGCGCCGAGGCAAGCGAGTATTTCTGGAACTGGTAGGCGACCTCTTCCTGATCGAGATCGACCGATATGTCAGACTCAAGCTTCTCCATGACATCCGAGAGCCTCACATCGCGGCGACATCGCAGGAGCTGCGCCAGAAGCACAAAGCCCAGCAGCCTGTGCCCCGGATCGACGACATACACCTCGTAAAACTGCTCTGGAAGTTCCTCGCCAAGCTCGCGTGCATGATCGATGGTCTGGCCCACCGTCCAGAATTCCGGGACGGCGACATATTCACGCTGCATGAGGCGGCCAGCGGTTTCTTCGCCATATTCAAGCCGCTGCTCAAGATCGGCCCGGTCGGTAGGGTCGAGCTCTTCCAGAACCCGTTCGCGTCGTTCATCCTCAAGGTCTTCGAGAATGGCTGTCGCATCATCGGAATCGAGCTCCTCAAGCGCCTCGGCGACGGCTTCATCCGGCAGGATATCAACGGCGCTCTCACGATACTCATCGCGCAGCTCGATCAGGATTTCGGCCGGCAGTTCGCCCCCAAGCTCCTCGACGACAGTTTCAAACGTTTCCCGAGGCAATTGCTCCAGGGCGTCGGCGGTGTCGGCCGGGTGAAGATCCGTCAGCATCTGCGCCAGACTATTGGGATCGCCATCGGTCAGCGCATCGGCAATTTCCGCCGCCAGCCGGTCTGCTTTTTCGTCCTTGTCTTCGGAGCGGATTTCTTCGGACATGGCCGGGGCTCCTTGCAAACTAAGGTGAAAGCTCTGTGCGCCGCACAACTCCTAAGCGGGTGCACGGCTATGCAAAACCTGTTTTTTGTAGCTGGGTTCAAAAAGTCCCGGAATGCCCGGAATTTCGATAAATGGTGCGGTCGAGAGGACTCGAACCTCCACGGATTGCTCCACAGCGACCTCAACGCTGCGCGTCTACCAGTTCCGCCACGACCGCACTGCCTTCGACAGGCAAGCGGCGGGCATACAAGCGGCCAGCGCATTTGTGAAGCCCCGAACAGCGTCTATATGCGCTTGATGAGTAAATCGGGTGACATCGAGTGGCGCGTCTCGACGCAGCAGGTGGACTATCTGGAGGCCCTCGCCTTCATGGAGGCCCGTGCCCGCGCCATTCGTGATGGCGGCGCGGCTGAATGCATCTGGTTGCTGGAGCATCCACCGCTCTACACGTCCGGCACCAGCGCGAAGATCGGCGATCTGCGCGATCCGTCCCGCTTTCCCGTTTTCGATGCCGGTCGCGGTGGCCAATACACGTATCACGGCCCCGGCCAGCGCGTCGCTTATGTCATGCTGGATCTCAATGTCCGCGGGAAAGATGTCCGCGCCTTCGTCCGCTCGCTCGAAGACTGGATTGTCCAGACGCTTGCCATTTTGGGCGTTGAAGCTGGCCCGCGCGAAGGCCGCGTCGGGGTGTGGGTAGATCGCACGCCTCCCGGCGGCGAGTTGAGAGAAGACAAGATCGCAGCTATAGGCGTCCGCCTGCGCCGATGGGTCAGCTTCCACGGCGTTTCACTGAACGTCTCGCCTGACCTGTCACATTTCGCGGGAATTACACCCTGCGGCATCGACGATCCGCAATTTGGCGTCACAAGCCTCGCAGACCTCGGCGTTCCAGCTGATATGCTCGCCACAGACCGGGCGATGCGCACCGCCTTCGAAAGCATCTTTAGCGTTAGGGTTTCGGAGTTGCCCGGCCCTGACCTTACGCCCGCTCCTCAAACCGCGAACTGATCGGCCCGCCGCCATTTGGCAGGCGTGCCACCCAGAAAACTGTCCACAAAAGGACACCAAGTCCGAACGGTGCCCAAGCTGCGGACGCGTACGGACCTGCTTTGTCGAGCAGGAATTTGACCGGGCTGAAGCTCCCATCTTTCGCAAAGCCGGGCTTGGGGCCATCGGGCCGGCCACGCGCTTCCCCCTCGCCTTCTTCCGCCTCTGCAGCTTCAGCACGCGCCTGACGTTCAGCCTCCTGCCGCTCACGGGCCGCAACAGGATCAGCACGATCAGCGAGAATCTGCGCTGAGATCCGATTGGCTTCGGAGACGTTCGCCGAAGCGACAGCCGAGAAAACGACAAGGCATACCGCAATCGGGAGCAGGACAAGGCCGGCCCAAAGCGGAGACCGCTTTGCCGATGCCAGTCGCCTGACATGCGCGATGAAGGAGAGGAGCGAGACCACCCCAACGCCAATAATGCCGGGAACAAACATCCCGGCGAACATCATGACAGCGAAGGGCAAAGTCAGAAAGAACAGGAATGTCGATGCGCGCGTGAAATGCAGACGGGAAGTCTGCCCGAACGGATTGAACAGGGTCTTGAACCAGTTCATCCGCGCCGGCGCATCCGCAGGATCAGTGATCCATGGACGATGCTCATCGATGGGGGGCGAGGTGTCTGTCATATCCGGGGTGCCCTAAAGCGCCGGTCCGGTCTCGGTTGGCGGACCGTACTGGTTCTCATACGGGTCGGATTTGAGCCGTGCCATGACATACCCGATCAGGCCATTCGTCGCGAAGAGCGACAGCAAGGTCGGGATCATCTGCAGCTTGGCGATCTCAGGCCCGTAAGCGAAAGCATCCATCCACCGCCCGTCACGCATCAGCATTTCCATTTCTTCCTGCAAAGCCAGAGAAGACGGCGCAAACAGGTGATTGAGGACGTAGCTGAAAATGCCGGTCAGGATGAAGTAGGCGACCAGCGCCAGAAGATAGAACCAGGCTGTGCGACCGGAATCATGCAGCCGCTTGCCAAACACGCAGAGATAAAAATACGGCATGACCCAGACCAGCAGGCCGAAAGCCGCCGACAGGACGCCACCGCCGTAAATGCCGCCGACCTGCAGCACGATCATCGCGCCAACCAGCAGGATGACACCGCGCCAGAAATCGCGCGGCCCGATCCGTCCGTTCGGGTTACAGAGCAGGTTCAGAATATCCATTCCGGACTCCCTTTCCGCACGCCTTACCGTCAAACGGCTTGCTTATCAATTAACGATAAAGGCCCTTATTCGAACTCGATCATGACTTCGTCCGCCGCAACGCTGTCGCCCGCTCCGACATTGACAGCCTTCACAGCTCCGTCGGCTTCGGCGCGAATGATGTTCTGCATCTTCATCGCTTCCACGACGCAGACCGCCTCGCCCTCTTTGACCTCCTGGCCCACCTCGACATCGATCGAGACAACAAGGCCCGGCATCGGCGAAATGATGAGCTTGGACGTATCAGGCTTAGGCTTTTCAGGGAGCTTCGCGTGCAATTCGGCTAATGCTGGCGAACACACAATCGCGCGGCGCGCCACGCCGCGATGGCGCATCACGTAGCCTTCTGTACGGTCGGCGAATTTTACCGCAATCGACTCTCCGTCGAGCTCGCCCTCAACGAGATGCGTGCCGGGTGTCCAGTCCGTGGCAAAATCATGCGCCTTGCCGCCATCAATGGAGATTTTGGCTTCGCCGTCACCAAGTTCAATCGCGACCGGGTGATGATCGTCCCCGAGGATCACGATCCAGTCGGTGCGAGGCGCTTCGGGAGGCGCAAGCCGGCCTGTCACCTTCTCAGCACGAGCCGAGTACACGGCATGCACATACGCCGCCGTGCAAATCATCATCTGCGTCTGCTCGGCCGTCGCCGGCACGCCGTCAAACCCGTCCGGAAACTCGTCCTTGATGTAGGCGGTCGTGATATCGCCAGACCGGAAGCGTTTCTCGTCCATCACCGCAGCGACGAACGGAATGTTGTCCTGGATGCCTTCAATGTGGAAACGGTCGAGCGCTTCGGCCTGCGTATCCAGCGCCACATCGCGTGTGGCTCCATGGGTGACGAGCTTCGCGATCATTGGATCGTAGAACATCGAGATCTCGTCGCCCTCGCGGACACCGGAATCCATCCGAACCGTCCCCTCGCCCAGCGCGCCTTCTTCCGGCGGATGGAAGCGCTTCAGCCGACCGATCGACGGCAGGAAGTTGCGATACGGGTCTTCGGCGTAAACACGGCTCTCAACGGCCCAGCCATTGATCTTGAGGTCTTTCTGCTTGAGGGCCAGCGTCTCGCCATAGGCAGACCGCAGCATCTGCTCGACCAGATCAACGCCCGTGATCATTTCCGTGACCGGGTGCTCGACCTGAAGCCGCGTGTTCATTTCCAGGAAGTAGAAGCTCTTGTCGACGCCAGACGCAACGAACTCGACCGTCCCGGCGCTGTCATAGTCCACAGCCTTGGCCAACGCGACGGCCTGCTCGCCCATCTTCTTGCGGGTGGCTTCATCGAGCAGCGGGCTCGGCGCTTCCTCGATCACCTTCTGGTTCCGGCGCTGGATTGAGCACTCGCGCTCGAACAGGTAGACACAGTTGCCATGCTTATCGCCCATGACCTGAATCTCGACATGGCGCGGATTGAGGATGAACTTCTCGATAAATGTGCGGTCATCGCCGAAAGAGGCCTTGGCCTCCGCAATCACGGCCGGAAAGCCTTCTTCGACTTCCTTGTCGTTTGCAGCGACACGAATGCCCTTGCCGCCGCCACCGGCAGACGCCTTGATCATCACAGGGTAGCCGATCTCATTGGAGATCTTCACCGCTTCCTTGGTGTCCTTGATCAGGCCCATATGACCGGGAACGGTGGAGACCCCGGCCTCAGCCGCCAGTTTCTTTGAACTGATCTTGTCGCCCATGGCCTCAATCGCGTGAGCATTCGGGCCAATCCAGCCAATCTTCTCTTTCTCGAGACGGCGGGCAAATTCAGGATTCTCGGACAGGAAGCCAAAGCCCGGATGGATGGCCTCGGCCCCGGTCTGACGCACCGCATCGATGATCTTGTCCATGACGAGATAGGATTCAGCCGCTGGCGGCGGGCCGATATGGACGGTCTCGTCAGCCATCTCCACAGCCATCGAGCCGGCATCGGCATCGGAATAGACAACAACCGTCTTCACGCCCAGACGACGGCACGTCTTGATCACCCGAACGGCGATCTCGCCCCGATTTGCAATAAGTATCTTCTTGAACATTGCCGCCCCGGCTCGCTGAATACATGTACGCGGACGGACTTAAAGCGCGCATCGGCGCTTGTCTACGCGGCTTTAGGGCTGCTCGTCCCTGCCCTTGCGCAACTGTGCGATGTCGCGGTCGATATCCCGGACGATCGACATCACCGAAACCAGATACGCCGTCGACCAGCCAATCAGCAGGAACCCATTCGCCGACTGGATCGCCGAAAGCAGGCGCCATCTCTCGTCCAGATAGAGATCGCCAAAGCCAACCGTCGTGAAAGTCGATGTCGAGAAGTACAGCGCACTTTCAAGCGTCTGAAACTCGCCGAGCACCATGTAGAGCCCGGCATAAAGCCAGATTTCGATCGTGTGGAGCCCAAACAGGCTGAGAATAATGAACAGCACGGCACCGGACTGGCGAACGACCGTGGTCGGGATCGGAACATCCCGAAACCGGCGCTTCACAACAGCACCGAGGGCGACCAGCCCAAGGAAGTGAACCAGCACCGTCAGAGTCACCATGGCGGACGCAACGAGGAGGTTTGCCAGAAGCATGGAGCCCCATACCATCGCCATACCGAAGCCGGAAAGTCTATCGGGCGCTGGCCCGGCCGATCAGGCTTTGTCGACCGTGATAAATCTCGCAAACAAGACCAGCAGGTCGCGCGGTGCGGATGCTGGCAACAGATCCTCGATGGGCTCGTTCAGGCGAATCTCCATCGCGCCGTGCGGGTCATCAACGCGATGATAGTTCATCGACCAGTCTTCGAATGCACGTCGCGAAATGCGCTCACCGGCAATCTGCACGACGCATTGGTGGCGACCGTCCTCGACAATGCTTTCATATGTCTGGCGAACTTCGCCTTCCGGGCCTTCAAGCGCCTGCATGAAGGAGGATCCGTTATGCGCCAGAAAACCAGTGATATAGCGCTCGAAATTATTCGACTGCGACGTGTTCAGGATGTTGCTGATATCGTCATCACGCAGATCCTCTTTCGCCGTGCTGACATAGATCAGCCGATACAAACGGTCGTCAGGTTCGGAGACATGCTCTTCGGTCATGATCCCAGCTCGCCCGAATCCTGCCCTGACGCAACGGAATACAGCCTCGGGTAGAAGAACAGAGGCGGAACTACACGGTCGCCCACACGCCCTTCACGGGTTCCCCCGATGGGCGGACATGGTTAGTCAGGGCATATGAGCAAATCAGCCACCGCCTACGCGTGCCAGTCCTGTGGTGAGGTCCATTCCAAATGGTCGGGCCGGTGCGACGCCTGCGGCGAATGGAACACGCTCGTCGAAGAGGCCGTTTCCAGCGCCCCCGGCGGGCTCAAGGCTGCAAAAAGTGGCACCAGGCGCTCGTCCAAGGTCGAGTTTACGGCCCTGAACGATGCGCAGGATCCCCCGCCACGAATCGTTATGGGGGTCGAAGAACTTGATCGCGTATTTGGTGGCGGGCTTGTCTCCTCCTCCGCCACGCTGATCGGCGGCGATCCGGGCATCGGGAAATCAACGCTCCTTCTTCAGGTAGCCGCACGCCTCGCGCGCAACGGCCTGAAATCCGTCTATGTGTCCGGCGAGGAAGCCGCCGCCCAGATTCAGGAGCGCGCCAAACGCCTGAAAGTCGCCGACAGCCCGGTCCAGCTGGCGACCGAAACCGACCTGCGGAAAATCATCTCATCCCTCAAGGCGGCCAAGCCGGACTTCGTGGTGATCGATTCCATCCAGACCGTCTGGTCAGACAGCCTCGAAGCCGCGCCCGGCTCCGTCGGTCAGGTCCGCGCCTGCGCACAGGAACTGACGCGATGGGCAAAGAAGTCCGGCGCTGCACTCATTCTGGTTGGCCACGTCACAAAGGAAGGCCAGATCGCAGGGCCTCGCGTCGTGGAGCATATGGTCGATACGGTGTTCTACTTCGAGGGCGAGCGCGGGCATCAGTTCCGCATCCTGCGCGCCGTGAAAAACCGGTTTGGTCCGACCGATGAAATCGGCATCTTCGAAATGCATCAGTATGGCCTGGCCCCCGCCAAGGAACCGTCCGCGCTGTTCTTGTCAGCCGATGGCGAGGATGCGGGGGGCACAGCGGTATTTGCCGCCATGGAAGGCTCCCGTCCCGTCCTCGCCGAAGTGCAGGCCCTTGTGGCGAACTCCGCCTACGGTACGCCAAGACGCAGCGTGATCGGCTGGGACTCTGGCCGCCTTGCCATGCTTCTGGCCGTGCTGGAGGCCAGATGCGGCGTCACCGTTGCCGGGCGCGATGTCTATCTCTCGGTCGCCGGGGGGTATCGAATCAGCGAACCGGCCGGCGATCTCGCCGCCGCAGCGGCGCTGCTCTCATCTCTCTCCGACACAGCACTACCCGCCAAATCGGTGTTTTTCGGAGAGATCGCGCTATCAGGCGCTGTCCGCCCTGTCGCGCGCATGGACCACAGACTGAAGGAAGCGGAGCGACTCGGCTTTGAACACGCCTTTGTACCGGACGGCGGGCCAGCCGCAGTCGACGGGTTGACGATCACGCCCATTCGTCGCCTAGCTGATCTCGTCGACCGCCTCGCCCCGGAGACTGTAGAATGAGTCAGATTTTAACCGCCTTCGACGCGGCCGCCATTACCATTATCATCATTTCAGCATTGATGGCCCTCTCCCGGGGCTTCATGCGCGAACTTGCAACACTGGGCGCATTTATCGGCGCGCTGGCCGCTGCCTACTATGCGCACATGTTCCTGCGCGACCGCGCGGCAGCGCTGATGCCGGCTAACTCTCCCGAATGGCTGCCAGACCTGATCGTCGTCGGTGTCGTCTTCGTTGCGGTCTACGCCATCGTTGCCTGGTTCGGGGCCCGGCTCTCCCGCAACATTCAGGGGCTCGACGGAATCGGCATGCTGGATCGGATTGCCGGCCTTGCGTTTGGGGCCGCACGCGGGGCCATCGCCGTCGTCTTCTTCGTCCTGCTGCTCGGCCTTGCTCTCGACGAAGACAGCGTGCCTGGCTGGATCAAGGATGGCAGGACTTACCCTGCATTTCAGGGCGCGGCGGCCTATGTACAGCTTAACGCGCCACGCATCGCAGAAGACGTCCGGGAGACGATTCCACTCGACGCGAACGGCGAACCGGAGTAGCACCCGCTCAACCGCCTACGGAGCTTTTGTCGATGATCTGCGATTTTGACAGCGACAAGCCCCGCGAAGAGTGTGGCGTCTTCGGCGTTTTCGGTCATCCCGACGCTGCCATCCTCACTGCCCTCGGCCTTCACGCCCTGCAACATCGCGGCGAAGAATCCTGCGGCATCACCACCTTCACCGGGCGTTTCCACCATGAACGCCATCTCGGGCTTGTCGGCGACAATTTCACTGGCCCGGACCTCGCAGAACGCCTGCCCGGCAACATGGCCATCGGCCATAACCGCTACTCTACACAGGGCAAAACAGCGCTCCGCAACATCCAGCCAATCTATGGCGACATGGACTTTGGCGGCTTTGCCATCGCCCATAATGGCAACCTCACCAATGCCCGCCTCATCCGCCGCGAACTGACCGAACGCGGCGCACTGTTCCAGTCCACCATGGACACCGAAGTCTTCATTCATCTCGTGGCGCAGAGTAAAAAGAAGCCGCGCCTCGTCGACCGCCTGATCGACGCCATGCAGCAGGTCGAGGGCGGCTATGCGCTCGTCGCCATGAGCGGTAAGAAACTGATTGGCGCGCGAGACCCGATTGGCCTGCGCCCCTTGATGCTCGGCAAGCTCGGCGATGCCTGGGTGCTCGCCTCGGAAACCTGTGCCATCGACAGTGTCGGCGCGACCTTCGTTCGCGAGGTCGAGAATGGCGAAATGGTCGTCATTTCCGAGGATGGCCTCGAAAGCTTCCGCGCCTTCCCCGAACAGAAAGAGCGCCCCTGCATCTTCGAATACGTCTACTTCTCACGCCCCGACAGCAAGCTGAACGGCCACAGCGTCTATGATGTTCGCCGCCGCATGGGGTGGGAACTGGCGCGCGAGACCTTCCTGGACACAGACCTTGCAGCCGACGTCATCGTACCGGTGCCCGATTCAGGAGTCCCCGCCGCGATTGGCTTCGCCGAAGCTTCCGGCCTGCCCTTCCAGCTCGGGATTATCCGCAATCACTATGTCGGGCGAACCTTCATCCTGCCGACACAGGACGGCCGCAAGCTCTCGGTCTCGAAGAAGCACGCCCCGAACCGCCCCGTCCTCGATGGTAAGCGTGTCGTGCTCGTCGACGACTCCATCGTGCGCGGCAACACATCCGAGAAGATCGTGGAAATGGTGAAGCGCGCCGGGGCCCGCGAAGTTCACTTCCGCTCCGCCAGCCCGCCCATCAAGTTCCCGGACTTTTACGGCATCGACATGCCTGATCAGGACGAACTGATCTCCGCTGTCCGCACGCATGAAGAGATTGCTGCCAGCCTGAAGGTCGACAGTCTCGGCTTTCTCTCGGTCGATGGCCTTTACCGCGCCATTTGCGGCCAGTCCCGCGATGACAGCTCAAAGCTCTATGCCGACCATTGCTTCACTGGCGACTACCCAACCCGCCTGACCGATCATGAGCGCAAGGAAAGCGCCAAAGAGCGCCAGCTCTCCTTCCTCGAAGACCATTAGACAGCTCACATGACAGACAAACGCATCACACTCGTCACCGGGGCCTCCCGGGGGCTCGGACGCGCCGCTTCGCTTCAGCTCGCCGCCGCTGGTCACCACGTCATCGCCGTGGCCCGCTCCAAGAGCGCGCTCGAAGCGCTCGATGATGAGATCAAGGCCGCGGGCGGCTCAGCCACGCTCGTTCCGATGGACCTGAAAGACCCGAAAGCCGCCGAAACGCTCGCCACAGCTGTCGATAGCCGGTTCGGACGCCTCGATGGCCTGCTCGGCAATGCTGGCGTCCTCGGAACGCTGGGGCCGCTTCAGACCATCGGTCCGCGCAGCTTTGAGGAAACGATCGAGATCAACCTCACGGCCAACTGGCGGCTCATCCGCGCCTTCGATCTTCTCCTGCGCCAGTCATCATCCCCCCGCGTCGCCTTCATCACATCCGGTGTCGTGCCGCGTCCGCGCGCCTTCTGGGGGCCGTATCAGGCCTCCAAATGGGGCCTTGAGGGCATGGTCTTCGCCTATGCAGACGAGGCCGAAAAGACGAGTATGAAGGTCAACCTGTTTGATCCCGGGGCCGTGCGAACCACCATGCGCGCCGATGCCATGCCGGGCGAGGATCCGATGACGCTGCCCGCGCCGGAAGCTGTCGCAGAGCAACTCATCGTCCTGCTCAGTGAAGACGAAACCCGCAACGGCGAACGCGTGGTTGTCAGCCGTCCGTAAAGTGCTTTGAAAGCCGCAGGCCCTGCCCCTGATAATGGCTGCCCACCGCGCCATAAAGCGCGCGCGGCTTGGCTGCCATCGGCTCATAGACGAGCTTCCCGACCGGCTGCCCGTCTTCCAGAATGAACGGCACATCGCGCGTGCGCACTTCAAGCACCGCGCGGCTGCCGCCTTCATTGCCGCCGAAACCGGGATCGAAAAAGCCGGCATAATGCGCCCGGAACTCACCAAGCTCCGGGGCAATCGGGGCCATCTCAGCCGCTTGCATCGACGGCACCTTCACCGTCTCCTTCGAGGCCAGAATGTAGAACTCGTCCGGATGCAGCACGAGCCGCCCCTTGTGCGGGTAGACCGGCTCCCAGAAATCCGTGATGGCGTGCTTGCCGACCTTCTGCAGGTCCACGACGCCCGCATGCCGCCGCGCGCGCCAGCCAATCGGGCCATCGGTCTCGCTCAGCAGGTCAATCGAGAAGATGATCTCCTTCGACGGCACATGCGCGCCGCGCCGCAGCCTTAGTTGAGAGAGCCGGTCCCCGCGCCGCGCAAGAATGGAAAACGTGCGCGGCGACACTTCCAGATAGAGCGGCCCCGAATAGCCCGCCGGCACATCGTCAAACGCCGCCCCGCCATCGGTGACAATCCGCGTGAACACATCGATACGCCCGGTCGAGCTTTTCGGGTTCGCACGGCCCGAAATGTCCGCCGGCAAAGCGAGTCGCTCTTCCAGCAGCGCCAGATAAACGCAGCCCGTCTCCAGCACTGCGCCTTCGGAGATATCAAGGCGGTGCATCTGCAGATCGCGCTCATGCAGCAGGCGCCCAACGGAGCTGCCCTTGCCCGGCAGGAAGCTTGCGCGAATACGGTACACATCGTCCGACAGCCGCAGATCGAGGCTTGCCGGCTGCACCTGCCCCTCCGCAAAAGGGGTCTGCGCTTCGATGGCACCGTCACTGATCAGCGCGTCAATCTCTGCGTCGGGCAGAACACCTTCCGCCGCTTTTTCGTCGCTCATTGGTTGATCCTCATGGACTCCGACGCTTAAGACGCTCTGCATACATTGAAAAGGACCGGTCATGGCCGACTCTTCAGGCAACGATCCCGAGAACGCGTGGAAGCCGGCGACGAAACTCGTCCATGGCGGCGTCGAACGTTCACAACACGGCGAGACATCCGAAGCGATGTATCTCACCTCCGGCTATGTCTATGACAGCGCCGAGCAGGCGGCTGCCCGCATGGCAGGCGATGCCCCGGGCTTTGTCTATTCGCGCTATGCGAACCCGACGGTGCGCATGCTCGAAGAACGGCTTGCGCTGATCGAAGGGGCAGAAGCCTGCCGCGTCGCGGCCTCCGGCATGGGAGCCATTTCCTCGGCCATGATTTCTCCCTGCCAGGCCGGCGACCGGGTTATCGCCGCAAAGGCGCTGTTCGGCTCCTGCCGCTGGATCGTTGGCACGTTGATGCCGCGCTACGGCATTGAGACCGAATTCGTCGACGGCGCCGATCTCGACGCCTGGGCCAAGGCGCTCCAGAAGCCGACTAAACTCGTGCTCATCGAAAGCCCGTCCAATCCCCTGCTCGATGCGGTGGACATCGCCGCGCTGGCCGAGATGTGCCGCGCCGCTGGCGCAAAGCTCGTGGTCGACAATGTCTTCGCCACGCCCATGCTTCAGCGCCCGCTCGATCTCGGCGCGGATATGAGCGTCTATTCCGCCACCAAGCACATGGATGGTCAGGGCCGTGTTCTCGCCGGGGCCATTCTCGGCCAGTCCGAATGGATTGAGGAACACGTCGATCCCTATCTCCGCCATACCGGCCCGGCTCCCTCGCCCTTCAATGCGTGGGTCGTCCTCAAGGGGCTCGAGACGCTGGATTTGCGGGTCCGCCGCTCGGCTGATTCTGCGGCCAGCCTTGCAGATGCGATTGCCGAACACCCCAGCGTTGCGCAAATCCGCTATCCCGGCCGCGAAGATCATCCGCATTTCGATGTGCACTCAAAACAGATGGACGGCGGCGGCACGCTGATCGCGTTCTCGATCAAGGGCGGGCGCGCAGCAGCGTTCAGCATCCTCAATGCCCTGTCCCTGATCAAGATTTCCAACAATCTCGGCGACTCAAAATCCCTCGCCTGCCACCCGGCCTCAACCACCCATCGCGCACTGTCAGACGAAGAACGTGCGGACATGGGTCTGGATGATAGCTGGATTAGGCTATCGGTCGGGCTTGAGGATGCGGGCGACCTCGAACAGGATATGCTCAAGGCCCTATCCAGCATCTGATCACGGAACGTCACCCCCATGCCGCGCAAACCCGCGCCCACCTACGAGCAGACCACTGACGGCCTGAAGGTACGCGTCAAACCGAAATTCCTGCACGACGAGTCCGAGCCGGCCCGGTTCAAGTTCATCTGGGCCTACACGGTCGAGGTCGAGAACGGCACCGATACGTCATGGCGGCTGATCTCCCGGCACTGGGAAATCATCGATGCCGATGGGCGCACCCAGATTGTCGATGGCGAGGGCGTGATCGGGCAGCAGCCCGTGATCCAGCCGGGCGGTGTATTCCGGTACACCTCTGGCGCGCCGCTCTCCACGCCCTCTGGAATGATGCGTGGCCAGTACTTTCTGGAAGACGATGACGGGGCCAGTCTGGCCGCGGACATCCCGCTCTTCTCCCTCGACAGCCCCTATGACGGGTCGCAGCCAAGCTGAGCGTTAGGGCATCTCGCGAAGTTGCAGGGCCTCTTCCCGCTCTGCCTCTGATCGCACGGGCAGATCAGTTCGCCGTTTCAGCACATAGCCTTCTGGCACAGAGACGCTCGTCGCATCCGCCTCGCAGGCTTCATCACAAACAGCGGTGACGGCGTTGAGCGTTGGCACTGGTGCCGCAGGCTCGGATAGCACCGCTATTTGCGTGGATGGCTGAGGAGAGACGAAGGCCATCAGCTCCGCATTGTCCATATCGACCTGAGACCCGAGCAGCGACACACCCACAATCCCGGCAAACGCGATCGTCCATCCCGCAACGGCGGACAGACGCCGATACGCGGTCCTGAAACTCCAGTTAAAAAGTTCCTTTGCGGTGATATCCAGATCACCGCCACAAGCCGGGCAGAACTCAGGCCCGGGACTGATGTTTGTCCGGCATTCCGAACACCGCATCACGCTACTCCCCCAGAACGCATACGCGTCTGATTTCCTTGAGAAAGCCTCACAAAGCAGCCTTGAGTCAACGACGCGCGCGATCAACACTTTCATTAGCGGTCGGGATGCGCTTCTTTGTGGCGCAACAGACACAAATCTCCCGGAGAATACGCATGAGCGGCGAAAAAACGTACAAAACACCAGCCGCATTCGCGCAACAGGCGAACCTGTCTCCGGAGCGCTATCAGGAGCTGTACGCCGCCTCTCTTTCCGACCCTTCTGCGTTCTGGGGCGAGCAGGGTCAGCGCCTCGACTGGATGACGCCTTACACGCAGGTGAAGGATGTCAGCTGGGACAAGTCCGACCTGCATGTGCGCTGGTATCATGACGGGGTGCTGAACGCCTGCGCCAATTGCCTCGACCGCCATCTGGAGACGCGCGGCGACAAGCCGGCCATCATCTGGGAAGGCGATGATCCGGGCGACAGCCACACGCTCACTTACAGGCAGGTCCACACCGCCGTCTCCAAGTTCGCCAACGTGCTGAAGTCGCTCGGCGTGAAGAAGGGCGACCGGGTCACGATCTACATGCCGATGATCGTGGAAGCGGCCTATGCCATGCTCGCCTGCGCGCGGATCGGGGCGGTCCATTCGGTCGTCTTCGGCGGCTTCTCCCCGGAAGCGCTGTCCGGGCGCATCACAGACTGCGACTCCACCTGCATCATCACCGCCGATGAAGGCGTGCGCGGCGGGCGCACCGTGCCCCTGAAGGCAAATGCCGACAAGGCCGCAGAGCTCGCCGGCGGCATCGTCAAGTCGATGCTCGTCGTGCGCCGCACCGGCGCGGATGTGGCCATGACCGAAGGGCGCGATCACTGGCTGCATGAGATCGGGGCCGACATCTCCGCCGACTGCCCGCCAGAGCCGATGAACGCCGAAGACCCGCTCTTCATCCTCTACACGTCCGGCTCCACCGGCCAGCCCAAGGGCGTGCTGCACACCACAGGCGGCTACATGGTCTGGGCCAGCATGACCCATGAGTATGTCTTCGACCTGAAGGAAGACGACGTGTACTGGTGCTCGGCCGATGTCGGCTGGGTGACCGGCCACTCCTATATCGTCTACGGCCCGCTCGCGAACGGGGCGACCACGCTGATGTTCGAAGGCGTGCCGACCTATCCCGATGCCCGCCGCTTCTGGCAGGTCTGCGACAAGCACAAGGTCTCGATCTTCTACACTGCGCCCACCGCGATCCGCGCCCTGATGCGCGAGGGCGACAAGCCGGTCAAAGACACAGACCGCTCCTCCATCCGCCTGCTCGGTACGGTCGGCGAGCCGATCAACCCCGAAGCGTGGGAATGGTACTTCCATACCGTCGGCGAGGGCCGCTGCCCGATCGTCGACACCTACTGGCAGACCGAGACCGGGGCCTGCATGATGGTGCCGCTGCCGGGGGCGACCGATATGAAGCCGGGGGCCGCCTCCCATCCCTTCTTCGGCATTCAGCCGAAACTGGTCGACGCTGACGGCAAGGAGCTCGAAGGGGCCACTGAAGGCAACCTGATCATCACAGACAGCTGGCCCGGCCAGATGCGCACGGTCTATGGCGATCATCAGCGCTTCATCGACACCTATTTCTCCGCCTATCCCGGCACCTATTTCACCGGCGATGGCTGCCGGCGGGATGAGGACGGGTTCTACTGGATCACCGGCCGGGTGGACGATGTCATCAATGTCTCCGGTCACCGCATGGGCACCGCCGAGGTCGAGAGCGCGCTCGTCTCCCATGACGCCGTCGCCGAGGCCGCCGTGGTGGGCTACCCGCACGACATCAAGGGTCAGGGCATCTACGCCTATGTCACCGTCATTGCGGACATGGAGGCCAGCGAGGAGCTGCAGCGCGACCTCGTCAAACATGTCAGAACCGAAATCGGCCCGATCGCGTCACCGGACCTGATCCAGTTCGCCCCCGGCCTGCCGAAAACCCGCTCCGGCAAGATCATGCGACGGATCCTCAGGAAGATCGCCGAAAACGAGTTCTCAAACCTCGGAGACACAAGCACCCTCGCCGAACCAGAAGTCGTCGATGACCTCATACAAAACAGACAGAATAAGTAGAGG
>JBCBTR010000010.1:0-19359 GCA_039818545.1 Pseudomonadota bacterium | reverse complement strand
CGACGCTCGGCGCGGAGCGTCAGGCGACCTACTCGCCGTTCCTTCCGATCTCCCCGACGACGGGACGTGTGCTCTATGTGCCGATGAAGGCGACCGATCCGGAAGAGGGGACGATCACTTTCGAGGATGAGGACGGCGCTGATGTGACGCTCCCGGTTACGGGTGGGCAGGTGAAGCTGCAATGGAAGCCCGACTTCGGGATGCGCTGGGCGGCGCTCGGTGTCGATTTCGAAATGTTCGGTAAGGACCATCAGGACAATGCGCCGATCTATTCACGCATCTGCAAGATCCTCGGCAGCCTGCCGCCGGTCCAGTATGTCTACGAACTCTTCCTTGATGAGAAGGGTGAGAAAATCTCCAAGTCGAAGGGCAATGGCATCTCGGTGGAGGAGTGGCTCGCCTATGCGCCGCCGGAATCGCTCTCCCTCTACCAGTTCCAGAAACCGCGCGCGGCGAAGAAGCTTTACTTCGATGCCATTCCGAAAGCGGTGGATGAGTATCTGACCTTCCTGGAGAAGTATCCGCAGGAAGAGCGTGCCCGGCAGGTGGAAAACCCTGTGTGGCACATTCATAGCGGTCAGCCGCCGCAATGGCATTCACCTGTCTCTTTTGCACTGCTGCTCAACCTCGTGGGCGTCGCGAACGCTGAGGACAAGGAGACGCTCTGGGGTTTCATTTCGCGCTATGCATCTGAAGCATCGCCTGAAAGCCATCCACTGCTCGACCAACTCGCCGGATATGCGATCCGCTATTACGAGGATTTCGTGAAGCCGGAGAAGACCTATCGTGTGCCAGACGAAAAAGAGCGTGCGGCTATGGCAGACCTGTCGGCGCGCTTGAGAGCTTATGACGGCGAAAAGACAGCCGAAGATCTTCAGACGCTGACTTTTTCCGTCGGCAAGGATCACGACTTCGAAAATCTGCGCCTCTGGTTCCAGGGTCTTTACGAGGTGCTGCTCGGCCAGAGCCAGGGGCCGCGGTTTGGGGGCTTCATTGCGCTTTATGGCGTCTCTGAAACGGCTGATCTGATTGATGAGGCGCTCGCCCGGGCCTAGGCAGGCCGCCTCGACGGCTAACGAATTGGAAACCGACTCCACAGAGTTCCGGTGCCATCGGCGAGACTCTTGGAGCGGGGCGCGTTAACCTTTTGGTAACTCGAATTCCACCGGGAAATCCCCTCACGGACGAAAAACAGCGTTGACCAATCGTTTACCAATCAGCCACTATATATTGTGTCAGGGATGGGCTGAGGCACCGTATATGGCGCTTTCCGGGGTCAGTCCCTATATGAATAGATACCGTTTGAGGGGTTAGAGAATGTCTGCGAAAGAAGCTGTCGCTGTTGATAAATCCGCTATCCGCCGGGGTAAGCCGAAGGGTGGAACGCCGGAATTGCGACTGGTTCAGGGCGTCCAGACGGACGATTCGCGTGATTCGAATCTGACCGATTTCGGCAAGAAGACCCTCGAAGATCGTTACCTGCTGCCGGGAGAGTCCTATCAGGACATGTTTGCCCGCGTTTCTACGGCCTATGCCGACGATGCTGACCACGCCCAGCGGCTTTATGATTACATGTCGAACCTCTGGTTCATGCCCGCCACGCCGGTCCTCTCGAATGGCGGCGCGGATCGCGGCCTGCCGATTTCGTGCTTCCTGAATCAGGTTGGCGACTCGCTCGATGATATTGTCGAGACATGGACCGAGAATGTCTGGCTCGCCTCGAATGGCGGCGGCATCGGCACCTATTGGGGCAATGTCCGCTCCATCGGTGAGAAAGTCGGTCAGAACGGGCAGACCTCCGGCATCATTCCTTTCATCCGTGTGATGGACTCGCTGACCCTCGCGATCAGTCAGGGCTCGCTGCGCCGTGGCTCGGCGGCCTGCTATCTCGATATCCACCACCCGGAAATCGAGGAGTTCCTGGAAATCCGCAAAGCGTCTGGCGACTTCAACCGCAAGTCTCTGAACCTTCACCACGGCATCAACATCACCGATGAGTTCATGGAAGCGGTTCGGGCGGACGCCGAGTTTGGTCTGATCAGCCCGAAAAACGGCGAGGTGCTGCGCACCGTCAATGCCCGCAAGCTCTGGCAGAAAATTCTGGAACTACGGATCCAGACCGGTGAGCCATACCTGCTCTTCACCGACACGGTGAACAACGCGATGCCGGCGCACCAGCGCAAACTGGGTATGACCGTTACCCAATCCAATCTCTGCTCCGAGATCACCCTGCCAACCGGCAAGGACCATAATGGTGTCGACCGGACAGCGGTTTGCTGCCTGTCCTCCCTGAACGCAGAGAAGTTCATGGAATGGTCGAAGGATGAGAACTTCCTGGAAGACGTGTTCCGCTTCCTCGACAATGTCCTGCAGGACTTTATCGACCGCGCACCGGATGAAATGTCTCAGGCGGTCTATTCTGCGCAGCGCGAGCGTTCGGTCGGGCTCGGCCTGATGGGTTTCCACTCTTTCCTGCAGACGATGAACGTCTCCATGGAAAGCGCCATGGCGAAAGTGTGGAACGAGAAGATGTTCAAGCACATCCGCCGCGGTGCGGATGCGGCCTCTGTGAAACTCGCTAAGGAGCGTGGGCCCTGCGAGGATGCACGGGATGCCGGTGTAATGGCACGCTTCTCCAATAAAATGGCCGTCGCCCCGACCGCCTCCATCTCCATAATCTGCGGCGGAACCTCGGCCGGTATCGAGCCGATCCCGGCTAATGTTTACACGCATAAGACGCTGTCTGGGTCATTCACGGTGAAGAACAGACAGCTGGAGCGGCTTCTCGAAGAGAAGGATAGCAATACACCGGAGGTCTGGAACTCGATTCTGGAGCATGAAGGCTCTGTCCAACACCTCGATTGCCTCGATGAGCATGAAAAGGACGTTTTCAAAACGGCTTTCGAGATCGATCAGCGCTGGGTGATCGAGCATGCGGCTGACCGCACGCCCTATATTTGTCAGTCTCAGTCGCTCAACATCTTCCTTCCGGGTGATATCGATAAGTGGGACCTGCACATGCTGCACTGGACGGCATGGGAAAGAGGCCTGAAGTCACTGTATTACTGCCGCTCCAAATCGGTACAGCGGACCGCATTTGCCGGGTCTGAAAAGATCGAGGTGGGTGAGCTGGAAACACCTGACACCGATTATGATGAATGCCTCGCCTGTCAGTAGAACGGGCTGTAAATTCAACCATAGTTAATTATGCGATCGCGGGCCCCGGCCCGCGATTTGCTTATGAAAGCCAATAATAACAGGACTATGGAACCATTTAGCGCTGCAAGAATTAGTAGCGATAGTTAATCGAAAAGCTCTTCAAGCCGACTCGCCGACGCCATTTCTTTATGATAGCTTAAGTGAGCATCGGCATTCTTCGGGGGAATTGAGGAGTGCCAGATGAGAGGTATGGGATCTATGATCACAGTTGCTTCAACGCTGATGACTGCTCTGGCTTGCCAGGGTTGCGCGCAATACAGCGCGTCGTATGCGAGTGTTCCGGTTGCGGTCCACGTAGAGGACACGACGGCGTCTTTCGTGGCGGATACAGCCCTGAATTCCGGGATCGCGCCTGCAATGCCATCGTCGTACAACGCATATGACGTTGTCCCGAACAGTTTTAACACGCCGCTTTATGGTGAGCCGCTTGAGCTCAGAACCGAGCCCTTCACCGCATCCAATGACTATGGCGCGGCTGTTTCGCAAAAAGTTCAGCCTCTTCTGTCGCTCGACTGGTCGTCGAGTGAAGGCGTTGAGGTTTACAAGGCAGACCGCAAGGCTGCCCGGATGGCAGAACCTCTGGAGTTTGAGCGGAATTTCAGCGCGGAACTTGCTCTTTCAGCGCCGCGGCAGCGCACGGGCCTTGATTTCGATGTTGGCATTGCACCGCGCCTGAGCCTTCGGGACGAAGGATCCTTTCAGAAGCGCAGCATCGGTGCTGAAGTTCGACTGGGGCAAGCGCTCGAAGCGGACGGAATCCAGCCCGCTGGCGGGTGGTATGTGTTTGCCGGGGCAGATGGCGAAGCGCTGGTCTGGGAGACCGGTGATCGCGGCTTTACAGATGTCGGTGCCATGAAAATTCGCGACCAGGTCACCGTTGGCGACCTTCAGGCCGGCTTTGCCGTTCATCGCGGGGGTGGCCAGTTGTCGTTGAGCTATATTCGCCGCGAGGTAGAGTATCGCGACCGAAATGGTGGTTTCAGCGAGAATGAAGACTTTGCGGGTGTCAGCTTCACGCTCAAGCGGTAGAAGCAATGCATGACGCTTCGTTTCCCGATTTTAGGGGCCGCGCTTGTCGTGGCCTTTTTTGTATCGACCGCCAACGCCGATGATACTGCGCCTGCGGTCATCTCGCTCACTATTGAGAATGACCTGTTCGGCGGCACCGATCGCAACTATTCCAACGGTCTCCGGCTTGAACGGATGGCCAGCGAAGAAAACACGTTTGGCATTCTGAAGTCCGCCGCGCGCCTGCTGCCCGGGATCGACGTCGATAATCAGGTGCGCCAAGGCTACGCGCTGTCGCATGTCATCTATACACCGGAAGACATATCCGCCGTGATACCGGACCCACAGGACCGGCCTTATGCGGGGTGGCTCAACGTCTCCTTCACCGGGGTTGCGCAGGACCGCGACACGCAAAGCACCGTCCAGCTGAACCTTGGCATCGTCGGGCCGTCAGCTGGTGCTGATTTCGTGCAGACCAACTGGCACGATCTGATCAATGTCAATGAACCGCGCGGCTGGGACAGCCAGCTGAAAGATGAGCCGGGTATCGAACTGATCGGGCAGCGCCAGGAACTGGTCGGGCGATACGATTTGCCATTGGACATGCGCTCCGATGTCGCCGTTCATGGCGGCCTGGCGCTTGGCAATGTGCGCACTTACGCCAATGTCGGTGCGATGGCCCGCTTGGGCTTTGGCGCAGATTCCCTGCGAAGCGATTTCAGTCCGCCGAGAATACGCCCGGCGCTGTCAGGGGGCGGAGTGTACCAGCCAGATGACGGCTTCGGTGCCTATCTTTTCGCGGGTGTGGATGTGCGGGCCATTGCCCGTGACATCTTTCTGGATGGCAATACGTTCCGCGACAGTCCCAGCGTGGATGACCGGCAAGTGTTTGTCGGAGATATTCAGTCCGGCATCGCATTTCGGTATCGAAGCACGCAGGTCGCGTTCACCTATGTCCATAGAACCGAGCAGTTCCGGGCGCAGGATGGCCCGCAGAGGTTTGGTGCCATTTCGCTCTCGGTCGCCATGTAGCGCTGTCCCCTCAGACGCGAATGAGATTGGCACCCCGGCATGGATCCTGCTGTAATGCAGGTGAGATTCATGCTTACGGGATGAGAAATGACAGCGAAGCGGTTTTCATTTAGCGCTATAGTCCGCGCTTTCGAAAAGCGACCGCTACTAACGAGCGGATTGCTTTTCGGCGGTTTGGCAGCGGCATTTCTCGCTGGCGCGTTGGCGATGGCCGTGTTCTTGCGCCCTGACGTCGTCAAAGGTCGACTCGTCGCTTTCATGCCATCGCAGCCGCAGTCAGGCAACGAGCAAGCGTTTGAGTGGAGACGTTGGGATAGTTCTCTGGTCTCGTTCGATCGGGCAGAAATAGACATCGGGGACTTTGATCGCGGCGTAATGGGCGGCGGCGTTGCGGCGTTCGATGGATTGCTTGTCCATGTATCCAGCACCGGCCATATCGGAGCTCTAGACGTGGAGACGGGGAGCCTGAGCTATACCGATATCCGCGTGCCTATGGACTACACTCGGATCCGGAACGAAGTCCTGCCTGACAAAGACCTGTTTGAGCCTCGCTATTACCGGGTTCAGGACATCATGATCCGAACAGATCCAGATGGCCGGCACATGCTCTATGTCAGTCATCATCAGTTCGCTCCCGGTGATGAAGATATTTGCCAGGCGATCCACCGCATTGGGATCCACAAAGAAGACTCTGGCATCTCCCTCGATCTTTCGGGATGGGAGCATGTCTATACGGTCAGGGATTGCATAAACCTGCCTGAGATCAATTGGGATTACTTCGGCGACGTCTCGGCCGGACGTATGCTTGCCAGCGGCCCGGACACGTTTCTCTACTCCGTCGGGTCTTACATGTTGTCCTATGAACCGGGAGGGGTCGCTCTTCTCCAGAGCACGGACAACGATTTTGGCAAAATCATTGAGATCAATGCGGAGACCGGGAAAGCCGAGATATTTGCTTCTGGTATGCGTAATCCGCAAGGTCTCACGCGGGATTCACTAGGCCGCTTATGGCAGACCGAGCATGGCCCGAAGGGCGGCGATGAAATCAACCTTGTCCGAAGGGGGGAGGACTATGGCTGGCCCATCGTCACCTATGGCACCGACTATGGTCGTCCCAGATCGGACTGGCCGCATTCACCCGCGCAAGGTCGTCACCCCGGCTATGTAGAACCCATCTACGCCTTTGTTCCATCGGTTGGCGTCTCACAGATCGTTGAAGTTCCACCGACATCTGCGTTTGAATGGTGGCGTGGCGATTTCCTGATCAACACGCTGAAAAGCCAGGAGCTTATTCGTGTGCGTGTCGTCGATGAGCGTCTTGTTTCCATGGAGAGATTGGGGCTCGGTCATCGCTTGCGGGACTCGGTGTGGCTGGACAATGGATGGCTCGCTATTCTTACGGACGGTGCCAAGATCATTCTGCTTCGACCAGCAGGGACAGGTGAGGAACCCGAGACGGTCATGATTTCCGGTTACGAGCCTGTCCAACGTATGGAGGCGGCGATTGCGTCAACGCTGACAGTCGTAAATCCTGGTCAGGAGGTGTTCCGCAACAAGTGTGGCTCATGTCATAGCGGCATGGGTCCTCAAGCGCCCGCTCCAGATTTGACCGGTATTTTCAAATCACAAGTTGGAAGCGAAGAGGGGTATCCTTATTCGCAGGCACTCCAGAACGGCAATGGCCGTTGGACTCGCTCGAAACTCAGGAAATATCTGGCAAACCCAGACGGCGTTTATCCGGGAACAGCTATGCAATCCATACCGTTGAGCAACACACAATTCGACAATCTGGCTGACTATCTTGAGCAGACGTCCAGCCAGTAATTGCGGCTGTCTCAAGCAAGCTCTGCGAGAACGCCTGTAGCGTTGCAGTGGATCGCGCTCCAAATCGTTGTTTGAGCGATTTTCGCGGTCGATGGATTTGTGCCGATTTTCGGTGAAACGCGCAATGAAATCAGAGCATCTGGAGCGTTCCGCGATATATTCTCGATCATGCGGAGAACGCCGGGCCTTGGCGTCACCCTTGTCGAAAGATAATACAGCAAGAAAGTGGCTTCATAAGAATCGACACGCGCGTTACGCGCTAATCAGACGACGGGGGACACTATGCGCATCATGTTGATCACCGATGCGTGGGAACCTCAGGTCAATGGCGTTGTGCGGACGATGAAGCGAGTGATCGCCGAGTGTGAAGCCATGGGCCATGAGTGGGAAGTCGTCTCGCCAGCCGACGGCTTCTTCACTGTGCC
The DNA here is from genome assembly GCA_039818545.1 of Pseudomonadota bacterium. GTDB lineage: Bacteria > Pseudomonadota > Alphaproteobacteria > Caulobacterales > Hyphomonadaceae > JANQQC01. Next base: position 11,851 of record JBCBTR010000010.1, on the reverse strand, counting down.
CCTGCCGACCTATAGTGAGATCAAGCTGGCCATTGGAGCGCGCAAAGCCATTGAAGAGCGTTTTGACGCGTTTGAGCCTGACGCAGTCCATATCGCGACCGAAGGCACGCTTGGGATGGCGGGACGTACGATGTGCCTCAGGATGAAGCACCCGTTCACGACCTCCTATCACACACGCTTCCCGGAATATGTTGCCGCGCGGTTCCCGATTCCTGTCAGCTGGGGTTACAGCTTCGTGCGCTGGTTCCACAAGTATTCCGGCAAGGTGATGGTCGCCACGCCCTCCATGCGCGAAGAGCTGATCGAGCAGCGCTTCATCAACGTGGTGAGTTGGACGCGCGGTGTGGACACAGATCTCTTCCATCCGGACAAGCGCGAAGAAACCGACAGCGAGGCCGACCCGTTCAGAGACCTACAGCGACCGATCTTTCTCAATGTTGGCAGGGTCGCCGTTGAGAAGAACATCGAGACGTTCCTGAAGCTCGACCTTCCCGGGTCGAAGGTGGTGGTCGGGGAAGGGCCCCAGCTGGAAGACCTCAAGAAGAAGTACAAGGACGCGACGTTTCTGGGCGCGAAGTTCGGTGAGGAACTCGCGACGTGTTTTGCCGGCGCAGATGTCTTCGTCTTCCCAAGCCTGACAGACACGTTTGGTCTGGTCATTCTGGAAGCCATGGCGGCCGGCACGCCTGTGTCTGCCTATGATGCGCCAGGACCGAAAGACATCATTCCCGGCTCCGGGGCCGGGGCGATCGGCGATGATTTGAAAGCCGCGACCCTGAAGGCGCTGGAGCTCGATCGGTCGACCGCGCGGTCTTATGCGGAGAAGTATAGCTGGCGGGTTTGCGCGGAGGCCTTCATCGAAAACCTAGAGCCCTTGCCGTCCCCTGAGCGCAAGCGCTTCTGGCAAAAGATACGCCTGCGGCGACGACGCAAGAAGCGCGATGATGTCAGTTCTTTTTAGGGGCGTTGTCGTCGCCTGATGCCGGGTCTGACCGGACACGCTCTTTCAGCTTCTTCAGTTCGCGCTCGCGCAGCTCATCCGAGAAAGCGCTAGCAAACACGCCGGCTGGGAGCGCCACTACGCCGATCCCTGTGATGGCAATGATGGATGCGGCAACACGACCGAGCACGGTTACGGGATAAACGTCGCCGTAGCCAACAGTGGTGAGCGTTGCAATTGCCCACCAGATCGAACGCGGGATCGACCCGAACGCTTCGCGACCCTGCTGTACCCCCTCAATCAGGTAGAGGACCACGGCAGAGACGTAGACAAGTACGAGCGCCAGTGCGAGCGCGGCCAGAAGCTGGCCCCCGGCCCGCCGCATCGCAGCCCCGAATGCATCAAAGGCAGGTACGAAGCGTGCGATCTTCACGAGCCGCGCCAGCCGCAATACCCGCAGCAGCATGATCATTTCTTCGTCTGAGCCGGCAGGCGCGAGGATGAGCCATAAAAGCTCGGGCAGAAACGCGACGAGGTCAGCCAGGGGGTAGGGCAAGGCCATATATCGGAGCCGCCCTGTGAGGCTGCGATACTTCGGGTTTTCTATCGATGTCCAGACGCGCGCGGCATACTCCACCGCGAAGATGACGAGTATGGCGATGTTGAAGGCGCGAACCCCGGTGCGCCACTCTCCACCAATGGTCGGTTCGGTTTCCAGCGCAAAGACGAGGAAGCTTGCGAGAACGAGCACGACAATCGTCAGATTGATGAAAGACAGCCCGGGTTTGCTCCGGGCGCTCGGATCGAGTTGCCGGTAGAGGGCCTTGCGTATGCTCATCTGGCTGGCTCCCCGTGTCGGGAGCTGTGCGTCAGGCGCGCAGGCTCCCACCCGTTCCTTTTTCAACCGCGCCAATCACCTTCTTCATGACGGCATCAATATCAGCGTCCTTGAGGGTATCGCCGCGCGGCTGGATGGTAATCTCGAATGCGACGGATTTCTTGTCTTCGTCAATGCCGGGGCCGGCATAGACATCGAATATGTCCGCTGACGAGATAAGGGCCTTCTCCGCACCGCGTGCCAGCCTCAGCAGCTCACCGGCCGGTGTTTCCCTGCTGACGACGAATGCAAGATCACGCCGGATGGGGGTCAGATCGGCCTTCTCGAAGAGTGGCTTCGTCTTGCCGGGTTTCACTTTCATTTGCGGCAGCGCGTTCAGATTCAGCTCAAAGGCAATCATCGGTCCGTCGAGGTCCATTGCCTTCAGGACACGGGGATGGAGCGCGCCGAAATGCGCGACGGTTACCTTGGGGCCAAGCTTCAGCGCGGCCGCCTGACCGGGATGGAAGTGGCTCGCCTTGTGTTCACCGATCTGGAAGCGCTCTGGCGGCTGGCCGAGCGCATCAAGCACAGCAAAAAGATCAGCCTTGGCCGCGTAGGCGTCGTAGCTTTCTGCCCCCTGCCAGTGCCGGGCGGAGACCGGGCGGACAAGCGCCGCGACCATTGTGCGCTGATCCTTGGCGCCGTCTCCGAGGTAGACCGGTCCGGCTTCGAAGAGTTTCACTTCGCGGGCCCCATGGTCAGTCGCACGTTGCGTGGCCTGCGCCAGATTGCCGAGAATGGACGGACGCATCTGGTCGAGTTCGGATGCGACCGGGTTTGCGACGGTAAGGGCCGGGGGCACCGCGTTTGCGCCACCGGCAAAGAGTGCCGCATTGTCTCGTGCCATGAAGCTCCACGTGACAGCTTCCACGAAGCCGCGCGAGGCAAGCGTCCGGCGGGCAGTGCGCACACGTTGTTGCAACGGTGTCGCGAGCGCCTTGCGACCGCCAGGGAGGGGCGGCAGCGGTGTTTCTTCCAGCGCGTCATAGCCTGTCAGGCGCGCGACTTCCTCTACAAAGTCTGCGGACTGATCGATGTCGAAGCGCCAGCTTGGCGGCACAATGTACCAGGTCGTGCCGGCATCCTCGATTTTGCAACCGAGCGCCTTGAGCATCTTCTTCATGTCCGCGGGTTTGACGTCCAGTCCCGTCAGGCGCGCAACATCTTCGGTGTGGAAAGTGACCTTCTCGTGCGGGGCAGGAGGGTCGCCGGCGATAACCGGGCGGGAGACTTCTCCGCCGCAATGCTCCACGATAATCCGCGCCGCCAGATAAAGCCCGTCAAGGCAGCTGCTGGGATCGACGCCGCGTTCGAACCTGTACCGCGCGTCTGATACGATGCCGGTCGTGCGTCCGGTGCGTGCCGTGCGCAGTGGATCGAACCATGCACTTTCGAGGAAGATGTCGGTCGTCTCGTCGCTGACGGCCGTCGACTCCCCGCCCATGACACCGCCAAGACCGATCACGCCTGAGCGATCCGTGATGACGCACATGTCTTCGGTGATCTCGTAGGTTTTGCCATCCAGCGCTTCGAGCTTTTCACCGGCTTTGCCAAGGCGCGGAACGACGGGCCCGTTGAGTTTGGCCGCATCGAAGGCATGGAGCGGGCGGGCGCGATCAAGTGAGATGTAGTTGGTGACATCGACAAGCAGTGACTTCGGCTGGATGCCGACCGCCTTCAGGCGTGTCTGCATCCACTCCGGCGATGGGCCGTTCTTCACCCCCGTGATCATGAGGCCGGTAAAGATCGGACAGGCTTCGGGCGCGCCGATCTCTACAGCAATCGGGCAATCATAGCTGCCCTCAATGGGCTTTGGTTCCTTGGCTACGTAGCGGCCGGCACCGGCAGCGGCGAGATCGCGCGCGATGCCGGCAACGCCAAGCCAGTCCGGCCGGTTTGGCGTGACCTCAAAGTCGATCACAGTGTCGGTCTGGCCAAGCGCAGTGGCCGCAGGCGTGCCGACCTCGAAATACTCGGTCAGCTCTATGATGCCGTCATGGTCGTCGCCGGCCTCAAGCTCTTTAGCGGAGCAGAGCATGCCATGGCTTTCCACGCCGCGAATCTTGCGGGGTTTCTTGTCCAGCGAGAAGTCAGCGCCGGGAATGTAAGTGCCTAGAGGCGCATAGATTGCGCTCATGCCGGCGCGCGCGTTCGGCGCGCCGCATACGATCTGCTTTTCGCCTTCAATCGTGTCGACGGTACAGATGCGCAGCTTGTCCGCATCAGGATGCGGCACGGCCTCACGCACCTTGGCAACCGTAAAGGCAGAAAGCTTTTCGGCAGGTGTCACCGCCTCTTCAACTTCGAGCCCTGCCTTCATCATGTAGGCGAGGATGTCGTCGCGATCGGCCTTGGTCGCCAGATGCTCTTCAAGCCATGACAGGGTGAACTTCATCAGCTGAGTCCTCCGCTCACGCTTGGCGTCAGCCAGGGTGCGAAACCGTAATGACGGGTCCAGTCCGGGTCCGCCTCGAAATAGGGGCGCAGATCGGGCATGCCGTATTTCAGCATCGCGAGACGGTCGACACCCATACCGAAGGCGAAGCCCTGATACTCGTCCGGATCGATGCCGCAATTGCGCAGCACATTGGGATGAACCATGCCGCAACCAAGGATTTCCAACCAGTCCGTGCCTTCGCCGACCTTCACGGCACCGCCGGAACGGTCACACTGGACGTCCATCTCGGCCGATGGTTCGGTGAATGGGAAGAAGTGCGGGCGGAAACGCGTGGCCGCTTTGTCCACCTCGAAGAATTCGCGCGCGAAGTCGGACAGGCACCCCTTCAGGTGTCCCATATGTATGCCCTTGTCGATGACGAGGCCCTCGACCTGATGGAACATCGGCGTGTGTGTCGCGTCCCAGTCATTGCGGTAGACGCGGCCGGGTACGAGAATCCGAATAGGCGGCGGCGTGTCTTCCATCACCCGGATCTGCACAGGGGAGGTGTGGGTGCGCAGCACTTTCGCCGGCGCGCCGTCCTGTGGGTGGAAGAAGAAGGTGTCGTGTGTTTCCCGCGCCGGGTGGCCTTCTGGGAAGTTCAGCGCGGTGAAATTGTGCCAGTCGTCCTCGATGTCCGGGCCTTCCGCGACAGCAAAACCCATATCGCCGAAGATCGCAGCGATCTCCTCAAAGACCTGCATGACAGGATGAAGGGCCCCGCGGGCCTCGGGTTTTGGGGGGAGGGAAAGGTCAAGCGTCTCATTGGCTAGCTGCGCTTCGAGGGCGGCGTCTTCCAGTTCGGTTTTACGTGCTGCCACCGCATCGGCGACGCGTGTTTTCAGTGCGTTGAGCTTCGGGCCCATCTCCTGGCGCTCGTCGGCACTCATGCCGCCGAGTTGTTTCATCAGGGCGGAAACGCGACCCTTCTTGCCGAGCTCTGCAACGCGCACCTCATCGAGCGCGGCGATGTCGCCGGTGCCTTCGATAGCGCTGAGCGCTTCTGCTTCGATGGTTTCGATGTCGGACATGGTTCGTCCCTCTTAAGCTCCTGACATGCGTCGCCCGCCGATCAGATCGGCGGGCCTCCGTAGTCTTGCTTTTGAGCCATATAGGGGGAGGTCCGCCGGTCAAGCCCGGCGGAAGACGCGCGTTTTGTTTTCCCCGGTGTTAGGCCAGCGCCGCCTTGGCCTTGTCCACCAGGGCACCAAAGGCATCCGGTTCGCGGACAGCCAGATCGGCCATGACCTTGCGGTCAACTTCGATGCCGGCCTTGGTCAGGCCGTCGATGAAGCGGGAATAGGTCAGCGCATCATCATGCTCGCGGACAGCGGCATTGATCCGCTGAATCCAGAGTGAGCGGAACGAACGCTTTTTGACCTTGCGGCCAACATAAGCGTACTGGCCCGCTTTCCAGACAGCGGCGTGGGCGGTGCGGAATGTATTCTTCCGGCGGCCGCGATAGCCCTTGGCTGCCTTGATGATCTTCTTGTGGCGCGCGTGGGCGGGAACTTTGTTTCTTGAACGTGGCATGGGTCTACAATCCGTAAGGCAGGTATTTCATCACGCGCGACTTATCGGCCTTTGACAGGTCGGTCGTGCCGCGGTTCTGGCGAATATACTTCGAATTGTGGCTCATCAGGCGGTGACGCTTGCCGGCAACGCCGTGCTTGAGCTTGCCTGTTGCCGTGATCTTGAAGCGCTTTGCAGCGGCCTTCTTGGTCTTCATCTTCGGCATTTCAATTCTCCTTTGGAGCTCGCGCCCTTACGGGCGGCCCGGTTCTTCATTTGACGCGCAGGGCATGCCGTTCGCCCATGCGTGTCGCAAGCGGCGGGTTATGACGGAAAGAGGGGGGAGAATCAAGCGGGCGGCTGTCGCCCGCCCGGATTCAACGCGGAGCCATGACCATGGTCATCTGGCGGCCCTCAAGCTTCGGCTCCAGTTCGACCTTGGCGACTTCGTCAAAGTCTTCCTTCACCCGTTGGAGGAGCTCCATGCCGAGGTGCTGGTGCGCCATTTCGCGACCGCGAAAACGGAGCGTGACTTTCACCTTGTCGCCTTCTTCGAAGAAGCGGGTCATCGACTTGGCTTTGACCATGTAGTCATGCGTATCGATGTTCGGGCGCATCTTGATCTCTTTGAGATCGGTCGACTTCTGTTTCTTGCGCGCTGCGTTCTTCTTTTTCTGCTCTTCGTAGCGAAGCTTGCCATAGTCCAGAATCTTGCAGACTGGCGTTTCCTGATTGGGAGAAACCTCGACGAGGTCCAGACCAGCTTCACGAGCGGCGTCCAGCGCAGCTTCGATCGGCATTTCGCCCTGTTTCTCTCCGTTTTCGTCAATCAGGAGCACACGCGCTGCGGCGATATCCGTATTGACGTTGGGGCCTGTCTTCTTTGGCGGCGGGGCCGCGTGTGGTCTGCGGGCTATAGCTCATCTCCTTTGGTTGCGAGAGCGGACTGCAATATGCCGATGCTTTGGGCGATCTTCAAGCGTCGTATCACGCTGATTGTCGCTCGGGCAGGCGTCCAAGCGCCTTAATCGAGCGCCAGACATCGTCGGCCGACACTTTGTCCAGCGTTGGAGCATGAACGATGATCACGGTCGACCCCCGAGGAGCCGCATGATCCGGATCGCTTTCATTGGTTGCAAACAGAGCGATACCCGGCGCACCGGACAGAGTGGCCATGTGCATCGGGCCTGTATCGTTGCCGACGACGAAGTGGGCGTTGCGGGCAAGGCTGACGATCTGGAAGAGGTCCGTACGCGTGACGAGGTTCTTGACGCGTGGTTCGGCGCGAACAATGGCCTGTGCAATCGAACCTTCAGCCTTCCCGCCGATGATTACAGGTTCGACGCCGGCATCTGCGAGCTTGGCGGCCAGTTCGGCGTAACGCTCTTCCGGCCAGCATTTTTCCCGGCGGTGCGGCGACGCTCCGGGGATCAGCAGCATGTAGGGAGACTTTATCCCGAAATACTGCGGTTGGTGGCTCGGTTTGTCGCCAAGTTGCTCGCTGACCCAGCTGAGATCCGGCATTGGCGTGTTTGAGGGCGTCCACCCGTCAGCGGGACCGATGCCGGCATAAGTCAGCTGTTCGGCAAGGCGGTCGATGGAGTGCATCGTCGCGCGCTGGGGATTGTCGTGGTGAAACGCTGTACCCTCTTCGTGACCGGACCAGAGGGGTGGCTTGCGGAGCGGCATGTTCAGGGCTTTGAAGTAATTCCCTGTCCGTCCGCTCGTCTGGAAGTCGTAGACGACGTCATAATGGTTCTTGCGGATCCGCCCGATCAGGGCTGCCGTGGCCTTGACGCCTTCGGGACGGCCATCGGTCTCGACGACGTCCACATACGGGCAAAGCTCGGCAAATGCCTTGAAAGGCGGGGTTGTCAGCAGTGTGATGCAGGCGGATGGGTGATGCGCTCGCACGGCCTTCATCGCCCCAAGCGACAGCACAAAGTCGCCCAATGCGCTCAATTTTATAATGAGCACGCTCTTGGCTTTTGCGCCGGGGTTCAGTTTTGCAGCTGCTTTGGCTGTCATAATGGGGCCGGGGCTACACCGTTTCTCTTAATAATTCAGAATAGACCTTAAGTGTCGCGATCTGAAGCCCGCGTTTCGAGAACCGTTCCCTGACATGCCGGGAACCGGTCTCACCCATCGCGGCGCGCGCCTCCGGGCGAATGTCCCGAAGGGTCCGGATTGCGCCCGCCAGTTCCACCGGATCGCCCGGTTTCACAAGAACGCCTGTGCGTCCGTCGAGGACTGTTTCGCGAGCCCCACCATGGTCAGACGCAATCACAGGCCGACCCATGGCGGCGGCCTCCGCTGCGACCCGTCCGAACGCTTCCGGGCGTGTCGATGGCATCAGTGCGATATCGCAGGCGAGATATGCGGCCGGCATGTCGGTGCAGTGATCTGCAAGGACGACACACCCTCCCAGTCCGTATTCGATGATCGCATCTTCGAGGGTTCGCATATAGTTATCGCGCCCTTGTGGGTCACCCGCGAGCACGAGCCGGGCTGAGGCCTGCTCCTCGCGCGTTAGCCGCGCCATCGCCCTGATCGCTACCATTTGCCCTTTCCAGCTGGTCAGCCGACCGGGCAGAAGGAGGACGACTGGACCCCGTTCCATGAGGCCCCAGGTCCTTCTTACGGCCTCGACACGATCATCCGAAACAGTGGCGGGATCGAACATCTCCAGATCAACACCGCGGGGGATGGTGACGAGCCGCTCTCGTTCGACCTCGTGCACATCGCGGACGTGCGCGGCAATCCAGTCCGAATTGGCGATGACCCGTTCACCTGCGGCCATTACGGCATTGTAACGAATTTTCAGGGCAGACGATCCGCTATAGGCCCCGTGATACGTCGTTACGAATGGAATAGCCGTCTTGTGGGCCGCTACGCGCGCGCTCCAGGCGGGGGCGCGAGAGCGGGCGTGGATCAGGTCCACGTGCTCAGCCTGAATCAGCTCGACGAGCTTGCTCGCATTCCAGCGAATTGTGAGCGGGTTCTTCGATTTGGCGTTCATTCGGACAAGTTCGCCGCCAACAGACTCGAGCGCGTCTTCGAGACGCCCACCGCGACTGGCAACAAGTGCTCGCCCGCCCGCCTGCACAATCGCCTCTGCCATTTCGACTGTTGTGCGTTCGGCACCGCCTGCAGCCAGATCCGGTATGATCTGCAGGATTGTCCGTTCGGTCATGTCGGGAAAGCTGTAATCGCGCAAGAAGTCCGTCCTGAACGGCGCGCATGAAGCGCTGGAGGCGTTCCCAGTCAATCCTCCGAGGCGAGCGGCTCTGTCAAGGATCGCGTCACAGGTGAGCCCATCAGATACGATGTCCGGGTGTGCTAGCGACCTTCGACCCGGCGCGCTTCCCTGATATCGCCGCGTAGCACCAGCAGATCGATGTCCTCGGGTTTTTGGAGACGCGCTTCATCGACATCGCTGAGGGCCTCATTATAGCGTTCCAGCTCAAGATAGGCGCGGGCGCGCAGGGTGAGCGCGCCTACATTGGAAGGCTGGATGGCGAGTGAATTGTTGAGATCAGCCAGCGCCTCCTCCCAGCGTTCAAGTGCGAGATAGGCGGCCGCGCGGTCCGCATGGAGCTCGCCGTCATTGGGTGACAGTCGCACGGCATTGGTCAGCGTTGTTTCAGCCGCGCGGGGCAGGCCAGCCGCCAGCCACGCATTGCCCGACTGAGCAAGGTAAAGGGCGCGCTGTTCGAGCGAACCGGCATCGGGTGCGTTTGCAAGGTCTTCCAACGCAGCCGCGCCTGCTTCGGCCTGACCGAGCGCGACCAGTGCAAGTGCGACGCATTGCCGGGCAGGCGGGCGGCTGCCCTGTCCGAGCCAGGTCAGGCCGTCCTCATAAGCAGCTTCGGGATCAGACTCGATCCGCTCCAGGCAGGTTTCAAGACGTGTCTGTTCATCCCGAGCCAGATCAGCGCTCGCTGTCTGAGCGAGGCTCAGGCCCGCAAAGGCGGTGGCAAGAAGCAGCATTGAGCGATACCCCGGAGTTCACTGACCGGGGTAAGGCCCAGAAAGACGGACGGCAAATGACGATTCAGCAACAGACTGTATTCGCTTTTGGAGCAGGGTACACCGTGCGGGCACTGGCGTCGCTTGTGGACCATAAGCAATGGCGGGTAGCCGGGACGACACGAAGCGTCGGTGGAATCACCCGGCTTGAGGCGCTTGGGATCAAGGGCAGTGTTTTCAACGAAGAGACCCTGCCGCATCCCCCTGCCGCCGCACACTGGCTGATTTCGACCCCGCCGGATGATGATGGCTGCCCCGCCTATCGGGCCGCCGGTGGGCTGGCGTCTGAAGCTGCATCGGTCACTTACCTGTCAACCACGGGCGTTTACGGAGATCTCGGAGGCGGATGGGCGTTTGAGTGGACGCCTCGCGCGCCTTCTTCCCAGCGGGGGGCGAGACGTGTTTTGGCGGAAGATCAATGGCTGGCAGTTCGGCCGGACGCGCGGATTGTGCGGCTGCCGGGGATTTATGGTCCGGGGCGATCCCCATTTGACCGGGTTCGCGAGGGGACGGCCCGGCGTATCATCAAGCCCGGGCAGGTTTTCAGCCGGATTCATGTCGGGGATCTTGCGCGGGGTCTGATGGATCTGCTTGCGCGCCCATCGCTCTCCGGCGTTTTCCATCTTTGTGATGATGAACCGGCTCCTCCGCAGGACGTTACAGCGTTCGCTGCTGAGTTGATCGGCGCTCAATTACCATCTGAAGTGGCGTGGGAGTCTGCGAATCTTGGGGTTATGGCGCGCAGTTTCTATGCTGAGTGCAAGCGTGTTTCCAATGCACGCGCCAAGTCGGCTCTTGGGTGGCGGCCACAATACGCGACCTATCGCGAAGGGCTTGAGGCGATCGAGAGCATCAAAGCCCTTTGAATTCAATGGAAATTATTGTTGTCGGTTAGCAGCTTCTTCATCTCGTTCCGGTAAGTAACGAAGATCGTGGGAGTTTTCAGATGACGATAGGTCTTCGAGCGCAAATTCAGCGTTTTCACCACTGCGAACGTGGGGCCACTGCGGTCGAGTACGGCTTGATCGCCAGCCTGATCGTCGTCGCGCTGCTGTCTGCGCTGAACAATTTCGCCGATACCAATGACGCGACCTACAATGCGATCGAAGAAGCAATCGTTGTCGACTAGGCCGGCATTGGTGTGTCGAGTTGCGCGGTAATTTCTGCGCACGTCATCATGAGTCTGTCGATATCCTGATCTCGCGACAGGCGGTGATCGCCGTCCTTTATCAGTGTGAAAATCAGGTTTTCTGAGCGAATCCCGTCGATCAGTCGCTCGGCGTGCCGCCAAGGCACGTCGGGGTCTTCCATTCCCTGAAGGATCCGCACTGGGCCATCAAATGGAATCCCGGCTTCCAATAGCTGCCATTGCCGCCCGTCTTCGATGAGCGCGCGTGTGATGGGGTAGGGGTCTCCGTAGTCCGATGGTCGCATATGCACGCCGGTCTCCATGATCTCCTTCTGCACGTCGGCACTGAAGGAGGTCCACATCAGGGTTTCGGTAAAGTCGGGTGCCGGGGCGATCAGGACGAGACCTGACACACGGTCGGCCCGCGCGGTGGCCGCAAGCAGAGCCATCCATCCGCCCATCGAAGATCCGACCAGCACCTGCGGACCTTCCGTCAACGCATCGATCGCCGCCAGCGTGTCTTCGCGCCACTGCGAGACGGTGCCATCGGCAAAGTCGCCGTCGCTCAACCCGTGGCCTGAATAGTCAAAGGCGAGGAATGGACGATTATTGGACTGCGCCCAAGCTTCTAGCGTTGTCACCTTCGAGCCCTGCATGTCCGAGTTGAACCCGGACAGCCAAACGAGACCTGTGCCTGTGCCCTCGCTGCGGCGATAGGCCAGCCTGCGCCCCTGAGGCGTTTCCAAAAACTCGGTCATGGCGCTCAGCGTGGCAGGTTTACTCGGCCGCTGTCAAAGCAGGCTCAATGTCGCTGGAGGCCGTCACGCTGGAGGCAGCATTGTCGAAAACCATCGCGCCGTCTTCCAGTGGAGCCTGCCGGAACATTTTCTTGTCCTTGGCGTAGCTTTGCGGGTTCAGCCATGG
>JBCBTR010000009.1:0-19691 GCA_039818545.1 Pseudomonadota bacterium | reverse complement strand
TTCAGCAGCGCGAGCAGTGATCCGTCGCCGCAGCCCACATCAAGCACACGCGCGCCCTCAGGCACGCGCGCGGCGATGGCGAGGTGGTCGGCGCGGGTCATGGGGTGAGCCCCCGCTGTTCGGCAGCAGCGCTCAGGAAGCCGGCAAGGGCGGCCTCGAATCGCGGCTCTTCCAGAAAGAAGGCGTCATGGCCCTTGTCGGTCTCGACCTCGATATAGCTGGCCTCGGCCCCGGCGGCGGTGAGCGCGCGGGCGATCTCCCGGCCATCGGCGGGCGGATAGTGCCAGTCGGAATCGAAGGTGATGACACAGAAGCGCGTCGGGGAATCCTTGAAGGCATTGGCGAGCCGCCCGCCATGCGCGCCGGCAAGATCGAAATAGTCCACCGCGCGCGTGATGTAGAGATAGGAGTTCGCATCGAAGCGTTCGACGAAACTGCGGCCCTGATGGCGCAGATAGGACTCCACCTGAAAGTCAGCATCGAAGGAGAAGCTCGCCGTGTCGCGGTCCTGCAGGCCGCGGTCGAATTTCTGCTTCAGACCCTCTTCCGACAGATAGGTGATGTGCGCCGCCATCCGGGCGATGGCGAGACCACGCTGCGGACGACGGGACCTGGCGATGTAATCCCCATCGCACCAGTCGGGATCGGCCATGATCGCCTGACGCCCAACTTCGTAGAAGGCAATGTTCTGGGCTGAGTGGCGCGCAGTGGTTGCGATCGGCACAGCGGCAAAAACCTGCTCGGGAGCCTGCGCCGCCCATTCCAGCGCCTGCATGCCGCCAAGTGAGCCGCCGACCACGGCAAAGAGCGTGTCGATGCCGAGCGCCGCAATGAACGCCCGTTGCGCGCGGACCATGTCGGAGACGGTGATCACCGGAAAGCGCGTGGCATAAGGCTGGCCGTCAGGGGCCGTGGAGGCCGGCCCGGTCGTGCCCATGCAGCCGCCGAGCACATTGGTGGCAATGATGTGAAACCGGTTCGTGTCCAGCGGCAGGCCCGGCCCGATCAGGCGCGGCCACCACGCCGGGCGGCCCGTGACAGGATTGGGCGAGGCGGCGAACTGGTCCCCCGTCAGCGCGTGGCAGACAAGGATCACATTCGACTTGTCGGCGTTGAGCTCACCCCATGTTTCATAGGCAATCTGCACGTCCGGCAACTCCGTCCCACAATCGAGCGGGAGCGGCGCTTGCAGCGTCAGGCGCTGGGCCTCGTCGGGCAGGATGAGGGGCGTGTCGGCCATGGGGCGATGTGTGTCCGGGGCGCAGCGTCTGAAGTCAAGCAAAGCGACCTATCGCGGACGGTGCTGAGTGCCTTCTCCAGCGGTGATGAAAAGCGCCTTGGCCTCTCCCGCCGTATCGGCTGTGTGCCAGACACCCGGTGGGTTTACCGCATATTCGCCGGGTTCAAGATCGATCCGCAGATCCTCGCCGTCGGGGGTTTCCTGTATCAGGGTCATCCGTCCGGACAGGCAGATCACGACCTCATCGCCGTTCGGGTGCATTTCCCAACTGGTCCATGGCTCTGAAAATGTGTGCTCGGCCACAAGGCGACCTTCGGCCCCGTCCGCGCCGTGACGCTGGCCATATCCCTAATACCAGGACATCTCCCCGGTGAATTCAGGCTGTGCCACAGCGCGCGCGCCGAGGCCGAGATGAATGGGAAAGCGGTCGAGGCGTTGCTTGTTCATGACCCTGTCTTTGTACGCCATGGCGATGAGGCCTGCCAGCCCGGCAGCCCGGACTTGACCTCGCCGCCCGCGCGGCGCAGGTGAACGGCCAGAGATGGAGCATGAAATGACCGGCCCGCAGCCCCTGCCGCAAATCCTCGATATCACCCCCTATAAAGGCGGAGAGTCGTTGAAGAAGGCGCATAAGCTCTCCTCCAATGAGAACCCGCTCGGCTGCGCCCCATCGGCCCGAGATGCGCTGGTCCGGGCGAGCGAAACGCTGGCAACCTATCCGGACGGATCGGCGAAAGCACTGCGCACGGCGATTGCAGCAAAGTATGGCATCGATGCGGAGCGCATCGTCTGCGGCGCTGGCTCGGACGAGATTTTCCAGCTGCTCGGCCGCGCCTATCTTCAGCCCGGCGACGAGATCATCCAGAGCCAGCACGCCTTTCTTGTCTACCGCCTTGTGGCGCAGGCCGCAGGCGCGACGGTGATCGATGCGCCAGAGACGAACCTGACGGCCGATGTCGATGCCCTACTGGCCTGCGTGACGCCCAGGACGAAAATGATCTTCCTCGCCAATCCGAACAATCCGACAGGCAGCTATCTCCCCTTCGATGAGGTGAAGCGCCTGCATGCCGGTTTGCGGGACGATATCCTCCTGATCCTCGATGGGGCGTATGCGGAATATGTCCGCAAGAATGATTACGCCGCCGGAATGGAGCTTGCCGGAGAAGCGTCGAACGTCCTGATGACGCGGACCTTCTCCAAGATCCACGGACTGGCCGCGCTGCGCCTTGGCTGGGCCTATGGACCGGCTTCGGTGATCGACGCCATCAACCGCGTGCGCGGGCCGTTCAATGTCAGCGCGCCGGCCATGGCGGCAGGCATCGCGGCGCTGCAGGACGACCGCTTCATGGGCCAGTCGATCGAGCACAATGAGACCGAGCTTGGCCGCGTGAAGGCCGCGCTGGAGGCCGCCGGTTTCGAAGTCGTGCCATCTGTGGCGAACTTCGTGCTGATCCGGTTCGGGTCCGCAGAGCGCGCACAAGCAGCAGACGCCTTCCTGCGGGATCGCGGCATCGTTATCCGGGACATGGCGGCCTATGGCCTGCCTGATTGCCTGCGCCTCTCCATTGGCACCACGGAACAGGACGATGACGTGATCGCCGCCTTCCAAGCCTTCGCGGACGCAGGCTGACCCTTGGCCGATACCGTGTTCGACTCCGTCGCCATTATTGGCGTGGGCCTGATCGGGTCGTCCATTGCGCGCGCGGCACGGGCAACAGGCGCTGCGGGGGCTGTTACGCTCTACGACGCCGAGGAGACCGTACGACGGGAAGCCGGAACGCTAGACCTCGGGACGGTTGCCGCCTCGCTGGAAGACGCTGTGCGGGACGCCGACTGCGTCATCCTCTGCACGCCGGTTGGCGCACTGGAGGCGGTCGCTGCCGAAACGGTTCCGGCGATGAAGGATGGCGCGATCCTGACCGATGTCGGGTCCGTCAAAGGACAGGCCGCCGCCGCGCTCGCCTCGGCAGGTGGGGCGCACGTCCATGTGATTCCGGGGCACCCGATTGCAGGGACCGAACAGTCCGGCCCGGCGGCGGGCTTTGCCGGGCTCTTTGAGGACGCCTGGCATATACTGACACCGCTCGCGGAAGGCGGACCCGGCTATGGCGAGGCCGTCGAGACGCTGACAGCGTTCTGGGCTGCGCTTGGCGCAAAGGTCGAGACCATGGATGTGGCCAAGCATGACCGCGTGCTCGCGATCACCTCCCACCTGCCCCACCTCATCGCCTTCAACATCGTCGCCACTGCCTACGACATGGAAAGTGTCGAAGAGGGCGATGTCGTGAAGTATTCTGCTGGCGGCTTTCGGGACTTTACCCGGATCGCGGCCTCCGACCCGGTGATGTGGCGCGATGTGTTCCTTGGCAACAAAGACGCCGTGCTCGATGCGCTTGGCCGGTTCTCAGAGGATCTTGCGGCCTTGCAGCGGGCCATTCGCTGGGGCGATGGCGATGCGCTGATGAAGGAATTCGAGCGCGCCCGGGGCATCCGCACCGCCATTCTCGAGGCCGGAATGGATTCCAGCGAGGTCAATTTCGGCCGCAACAAGCCCGAGGAGTAGCAGCGCGATGAAGATGAATCAGGTCACGCTCGGCACAACAGACTTCGAAGCAAGTGTCGCTTTCTACAGCATGCTTGGCCTGATCGTGATCGTGCATTCGCCGCCGCGCTATGCCCGCTTCGAGTGCCCGCAGGGCGATGAGGGCGGCGCGCCCGCAACCCTATCCATTCATGCGACAGAGGTAGTGGCCGACACCGAATGGCCGCTGGTCTATTTCGAGACGGACAGGCTCGACAAGGACATCGACCGCCTGCGGCGCGCGGGCGTCCCGATCCTCTCCGAGCCCGAAGACAAGGACTATCTCTGGCGGGAAGCCGACATTGCCGATCCTGCCGGAAACCGGATCAGGCTGTATACGGCCGGCGAGAACCGCCGGTTCCCGCCCTGGCGCGTTGGCTCTGTCGCCGAGTAGCGACGGCTAGCGCTGCATTGTCTGCCAGCGGGTCATCGCCTCGCACGTTTCGGCATTGATCACGGCCGATGCTGCGAGCTGCGTGAACTGGTCGCTTTGAGCTGCCGCCCAGACGCCTGCCGCACTGTCGAAGGAATTGAAGCCGATCTCGGAGAGCCCGCGATCGATCCGTGAACAGATCAAGCGGGCAATGTCCGGATCGCCGGTGGCATTCAGGTTGGTGATGCGGTCGGCCAGATCGAGACGCGAGAACACATAGTCATAGACCGTGAGGTCTTCGCCGACCTTGAAGGACAGAATGTCGCCGGAGGTGACGTCGGTGAAGTCCGGCGTGAAACCATCGACCGTCGAGGATGACAGGATGGACGGGATCGGCTCATCGAGGAACACCGCCCAGCGACCAACATTGCCCCGGCCTTTGGTGTCGGTGATGTCGTCATCGTCGGGCAGTTGTGCATCGATCACGATAATGGGCTGCTCGCTCCATGTCTGGACCGAGAAAGAGCTGACCGACTCTTCAGTGATGGACTGGCCGAACAGTGTGGAGACGGAGTTATCGAGGAAGTTGGAGGCCTCCATGATGCGCGGCGCGGTGAAGCTCGTCACCAGAACCGAGGCCGGTGCGATGGCATTGGCTGCGGTGGTGAGCGCACCGAGCACATTCGATGATGTCACGCGCTCTCGCTGATCGGCGAGTTGCATGCGGACCTTGGCCTGGATGGTCGTGTTCGCGCCGACCTTGAAATACGGCGTGGCATAGAGCGCGATGCTCTCATTGGTCGACCAGTTCTCCCCTTCCTGACGATTGGAAGAGAAAGACGCGGAGAACAGCGCTTCGGTCGCCTTGATGTCCGGCTGGGCGATGTCGAATTCAGCAACCAGCGTGCGCGTGATCGATTTCGACCCCATCATGCGCGACAGCCAGCCCCGGCTTTCATCCTTGTAGTTCCGGCTTTCAAGGTTCTGGCGGCGGGTGCCATCGATCAGGCCCTGCGTATTGTAGGCATCCGGCAGCAGCGTCACGATCTGAATGCGCGTGTAGCGGTCCTGAAGCATGGAGCCGAATTCGGCATAGACCGCGGCCTCGTTCAGGGCGACGTCCAGATAGGGCAGATAGTCCTTGCCCAGTTCGATGTTTGCAGACGGTACGGTGCGTACGCGGCGTGTGGTCGGTGCCGGGCCTCCGGTTGTTGGCACTTCCGCGGCGGGGGCCGGTGGCGGCGCGTTCCCAGCCGGATCGGAACTGGTCGCACAGGCTGCCAGCAAAAGGGCCGATGCCGCCGATAGAGCTACAGTCTTCATAAGTCCCTCCGTGTCTCCCCAGACTTGTTAACGATTGGTAAGCCAAAGCATCGCTCATGGCGAGCGGTCGATCTCAGTCGGGAAATTCAAGCTTTGTTTGACGGGCCCTGCCCAACTCTGCATAACGCGGCGTTGCTGCAATGCACAAAGGGCCTTCCCTAGGGGCAATCGGCACACCATATGCAAGACAGGGCCGGTTCCGGTTCAAGTTCAATTATCGAGGGGTGGCCCATGCTGCTGAATATGTTGAAGGCAAAGCTTCATTCTGGCGCGGTGACACAATGTGACCTGCATTATGAGGGGTCCGTCTCCATCGATCAGGAGCTTCTGGATGCGGCCGGCATTCTTCCCCATGAGCGTGTCGATATCTGGAACGTCACCAATGGCGCGCGCATCCAGACCTATGCGATCGAAGCGCCGCGCGGCTCAAAAACCATCGGCGTGAACGGCGCTGCTGCCCGTCATTTCGCCGTCGGCGACCGCGTGATCATCGCAACCTTTGCGCATATCGAGGAAGAAATGGCTCGCCAGCACGCGCCAAGCGTTGTGCTGCTGGACGAGACCAACGAGATCAAGTCTCCGAACTAACCGCCGCCCGACGGTATTCAGACATCCTGTCCGCCGCGATCAGGTCGCGGACCGTTTCGCTGTCATAGCCAAATTCCTCAAGCGCCCGGGCCGCAATCTGCAGCCCGGCCTCGATGGCGTCCGGAATGACAAAGGTGGCCCCTGCTTCGCGCAGCCGGTCTGCGTGATCCGTATCGCGGGCCCGGGCAAGGATCGGAGCCTCGATCCGTGCCGCACGCATCGCCCGCACCATCTGCTCGGCGCTTGGCGGATCGTCGACCGTCACGACAAACAATGCCGCGCCGCGCGACCCGGCCCGCTCGAGGATCTCCGTCCGCGACGCATCGCCAAGATAGACTTTCCAGCCCTCTTCATGGCCGTGGGACACGCGCATCGCGTCACGCTCCAGCGCGACGATTTCGGCATCCTCATCGCGCAGGATATGCGCAATGGCCTGTCCGACGCGCCCAAACCCTGCAATCACGACATGGCCTTCCAGTTCAGAGAACTCGCCGAGTTCTGGCGCGGCGGCAGGCGATTTCATCATTTCGGACAGGGCCCGCCCGCCCCATCCCATAAGCGGGATCAACACCATTGAGAGGCCGGCAACCACGGCGATCAGCCCGGCCAGCTCGGGCGCAATGGCCCCGCCGGCAATCGCTGCGGCAAGAATCACGAAGGCAAACTCCCCGGCGGGTGCCAGCAGGAAAGCGGTTTCGAGCGCAGACGGCGTCTTGGAGGCAAACAGGCGGCAGGCGACAAAGGCGACCCCCGCTTTCAGAACAAGCAGGGCCGCGAGCCCCGCCAGAACGATACCGGCCTGCGAGGTGACGATGTTGAGATCGAGCCCCATGCCGACTGTCATGAAGAACAGGCCGAGCAGCAGACCCTTGAAGGGTTCGAGATCGACTTCGGTCTGATGCTTGAATTCCGTCTCCCCGAGCATCAACCCGGCAAGGAATGCACCCAACGCCAGGGAGAGCCCGGCATTGGCCGTGATCGCCGCCGCGCCCACCACGGTGAGCAGGGTCAGCGCCATCAGGAAGTCGCGCCCACCAGACCATGCAGCCAGCCGGAAGACCCGCCGCAGGAGGAAGCGGCCAATCAGGAAAATGGCGAGGATCGCCAGTCCACCTTCCAGGAGCGCCTCGAAAATCGCGGCGGAGAGCGGACCTTCGCCATTGCTGGCGGCAAAACCGACAAAGATCAGGATCGGGGCAACCATGAGGTCCTGGAAGAGCAGAACGCCGAGCGAAGACCGGCCAACCTCTGTTGCAGCCCGCCGCTCCTCTATCATCTGCTGCATCACGATGGCGGTGGATGACAGCGCAAGCGCCAGACCGATGATAATGGCCGTCGGACCGGGCAATCCGAAGGCATAGGCCGCAAACCCGATGATGGCAGCACTGGTCGCCACCTGCAGCGCCCCCGCCCCGAACACGACACGGCGCAGCGCCCATAATTTCTCGAATGAGAATTCCAGCCCCAGAAGAAAGAGCAGGAAGAGCACGCCAAGCTCGGCAAAGGGCGCAGCCGCCTCCGGTTCGGAGATCGAGAAATAGGCCAGGATGGGCACCCCATCCACGAGCGAGCCGAGCCCCGCCGGCCCGAGCAGCACGCCGGCAATGACAAAGCCAACCACGACAGGAATTTTCAGGGCACGGAAGACCGGCACGATCACACCGGCGGCGAACAGGAAAACCAGCGCATCCTTGATCAGGATTTCGTTCCCGCCATGCACCGCCATTGCCTGCTCCCCGCTGTCACTTACTCACACATAGTGGGATGACGCACCGGGCGCAGCATGCAAGGTTCGAAAAAGTCTGCGTCAGGTCGACTTTTTGAGGCCGAACCGGTTCTGGAAAATCTTGTCGAGCCAGCGCTTGGGTAAACGCGTCGGGATGGTGAAGTTGGTCAGCTTGTTCGGCACCGGCGCATAGCGGGCCTTCGGGCTCGGATCGCTGAGCGCGGTTTCGATGGTCTCGGCGATCGCTTTTGGCTCCAGCCCATCTCGCCCGCCATTGAGCATGACCTGCGAAAACGTCTCCAGCGAACTCGCCCAGACCGAATTGTCATAAGGTCCGCCCTCATTCTTGTCCTCGGCCTTGTCCCATATCGGGGTCTTCACCGAACCCGGGCCGATCGAGATGGCGTCGATCCCATAGACGATCAGTTCCCGGCGCAGCGTATCCGTCATCGCTTCGACAGCGTGCTTGGTGGCGACATAAGCGCCAAGAAAGGGCGATGCGATGCGCCCCCCGACGCTGGTAATGTTGATGATGCGGCCCGGCTCGCCTGTTCGGCTCCCGTCCCCGCCCAGCAGCGGTACGAAAGCCTGCGTTGCGGCGAGCAGACCGAACACGTTGACGTCGAAATGGGCTTTAAACTCATCCAGAGGCTGGAGCGCGAGCGGGCCCATATTCGCGATGCCGGCATTGTTGACGAGGCCGTCGAGGCGCGCATCGCCGAGCGCGGCAGAGACGGTTTCGACCGCCGCATCGATCTGATCCTGTCTGGCGACATCCAGAATGATCGGGCGCAGATCGCCCACCACATTCTCAAGCAGCGCATCGGCGTCGGCCTGCTTGCGCACACCCGCGAACACACGCCAGCCCTGCCGGGCGAGATACTCAGCCGCAGCCCGGCCAATCCCGGTTGATGCGCCTGTAATGACGACGGTTTTCATGCCCGCTCCTTTGGATAGGTCAGCTTCTATACGCAGGAATGCGCGATCAGGATGACTGTTCCCCGCCGCCGCCATCAATCACCCGCAGTTTGGGCGGCCCATTGGGGCGCGGGGCGGGCTTTGGCGCATCCCCGGAGGCGACAAGGCGCGGAGCCTGAGGCTCGGCTGGCGGCGCTGGCGGCTCGGGGGCGGCGATCTCCCCGGCATCGGCCTCGACGTCTTCATTGATATCCCGGCCGCGCGGCGTGTAGGCCGGCTTTTTCTTCGAGGAGAGGCCCTTGCGTGGCTTGAATCCGCTGCTGCCCTTCCCGCGCGCCTTCTTGTCGATTTCCTTGAGCTTCTGATTCTGCAACGCCGAGAGCGGCTCTTCCAGCGCGCCCTTGGTCGGGTCCGCGAAGGCCGAGCCATAGGTCTCTATCCGCTGCTCGACCTCTTCGAGGAATTCGCGCTCCCAGTCGGACAAAGGAGGCCCGAGCCCGGCCTCGGCGAGCTCAGCCGCTTTCCTCAGTTTCCTGAGTGCTTTTCGTTTCTTGCGATCATCGACTTCGCGCGACATCGCATGAGGATACTAGATTTCGCCGACCGCCTGCAAATAGACGTCGAGGAGCATTTCCTGCTCTTCGCGTTCAGTGCGGTCGATCTTGCGCAGACGAACGACCTGACGAAGCGCCTTGGTGTCGAATCCGAAAGCCTTGGCTTCGGCGTAGACTTCCTTGATCTGCTCGGCGACCTCTTTTTTTTCTTCCTCAAGACGCTCGACGCGCTCCACTGTCTGGCGGAGTTTTTCACGTGTTGTTTCGTTGAGGGCGGTCGTTCCAGCGTCCATGGGAGGCTCCGTTAAGCATGAAAGAGCGGTCTCTTACGACGCGTCGCGCTCAGACGCCAGACGCCGAATTGCATCGGCAACAGCTGCACCCTCGCCATGGTGTGGCATGTGGCCTTCATCGGCGAGCGGAACGAGTTCGAGGTCCTGCGCCTGATGCTTCAGCTTGCCGACATGGAGCGGCGGACTGATGACCGTGTCCTGTGCGCCGGAGAAGACGATGATCGGCAGCTCCAGCTGCTCATAGCGGGCAGACTGCGCGCCCAGTTCCTCTCGCAGGGCGTTCACATCCCTTGCATTGGCGCGGAAGTTTCCGGGCCGGAAAAGAAGCCCGATGGCCGAGTTCTCAAAGTACCCGGCCGGCTCGGGTGCCGGGTCGAAGACGCCATTAATCCCGGCCTCCACCTGCGCAGGGCCAACGATCGGAACAAGCTGGCTGAAGATGGGGCCAATCACAGGCGCGCCGGCATATTTGTTGTACCAGGTCTCTCCCCCGCCGCCCCAGTCATGGGAGACCGGTGCCAGCAGGACGAGGCCGTCGACAAGGTCAGGCCGGTCGAGCGCGAGGCGCAGCGCCACGCCGCCACCGAAAGAGTGCCCGACAATGACGGCTTTTTCGCCCGGTGCGAGCGCTTCGAGGACGCCCGCCATCTGCGCGGCCTGCACCCCCAGCTCGTATGCATCCTCAGGGCGCTCTGAATGCCCGTGTCCCGGCCGGTCGGCCATGAAGATGCGGTGATTGTCGGCGAGGCGCGGTGCCAGGCTCCAGTCGAACTCGCGCGCATTGGCGCTGGCCCCATGGATCATCAGCACGGGCGGGCCGGCCTCTCCCTGCATCATGACGTGCACATCCGCGCCATTGACGGGGATCAGCTCCCCAACAGGCGGGAATCTGTCTTCCACGCGGGACGTGTAGATCGCACTGTGCACACAGGCGCTGAGGCTCGACACGGTGAACATGACGAGCAGGCCGAGGAGAATGGTTTTCAAAGGGATTGTCCGTCTGAGTTGGTGGCGAGGCGGCGTTCGGCAAGCTTTGCCGGTGCAAGATGGGGGTGGATTTTCAGTGCCTCGCGGTAAGCGGTCAGCGCTTCCTTGCGGGCCCCGAAGGTCTCCAGCACGGCTCCGAGCCCGGTCCACGCCCCAAAATGGCGTGGCTCAAGGCGCAGCGCCTCGTTCACATCGCGCAGGGCTTCGGCATACTTCTCCTCGGCCAGAAAAAGCCCGGCCCGCCGGTTCCACGCCTCGGCATACTCAGGCTCGATCAGAATGGCGCGGTCATACATGGCCCGCGCGAACGTCACATCGCCCGCTATCTGCGCCTCCACGCCACGCTCCATGAGAATGTCGACTGTGGGAGACCCGCTCTCCATCCATGCGGCAAAGATGTCCATGGCAACCTCCGTCGCCTCGGACTCGGTGGGGGCCTCAAGCAGTTTCTCGAACATCTCGTCGGTCGGGCCGGCCGACTGGCTGCCGATCAGCAGGAGAAAGGAAAAGGCGAGCGCTTTGAACATGGAACCGAGTATGGAGCCTATGACGGCGGCTTCAAGGCGCGATCAGCTGATGATCCAGCAGTACGCGCTCAAGCTCTGCCGCATCGGTAAACACATGTCCGTGAAAGCCGAGCGCTTCGGCGGCCTCGATGTTTTCACGGCGATCATCGATGAACAGCACATCTGACGGATCGGGATCGCCCATACGGGCCAGCGTGATGTCGTAAATCTCGCGATCGGGCTTGATCACGCCGTGATCGCCGGAAACGACGATGTCCCGGAAGACATTGATGATGCGGAAGCGGTCAAAAATCGGTTTCGCGGTCTCGGTTGCCATATTGGAGAGCGCGTAGAGCGGCGTTTCAGCGGCTTCCAGCCGGCCAATCAGCTCCGGAACGCCGGGAACATAGCCCTCGAACATCTCCATCCATTCGGTTTTCCACGCCCGGATATGGTCTGCATGGTGCGGAAAATCCTCGATCAGGGCCGGGATCGTCTCGTCCATGGGCGTGCCGGAATCGTGGTTCTTATGCCAGTTCATGGCATCGATTTCGGCAAGAAAGCGCGCGGCCGCGTCGGCGTCGCCAAAGCGCTTTTCATACAGGCGGGCGGGACGCCAATCGACGACGACGTTCCCGAGATCAAAAAGCGCGATCCGGGCCGTCATGCCAAATTGTCCTGAGTTTGGGGCTTAGCCCTGTTTCGCCTTGAAACGCGGATCAGTCTTGTTGATCACGTAGACCCGGCCTCTCCGGCGCACGATCTTACAGTCCCGGTGACGGTTCTTCAGAGCTTTGAGCGATGATTTAACTTTCATGGGCCCGGCCCCTACGTCTTTTGGTCTGTTACAGAGAAGCTGAGGCGTGTATCCAAGGCTTGAGCCCAAGTCAACGCCGGGACGTCAGCGATCCCCGCCCGATACCGGAGCCATACATGACCCTGATCCAAAGACCACGCCTGCGGTGGATGATTGCCGCCTCTTGGCTTGCCCTTCTTTCGGGCTGCGCCTCTGCTCCAAGCACGGCAGAACCGGCCCCGACCCCTACGCCAGCCCCAGCTCCCGCACCGACGCCTGCGCCCGCTCCTGACGCTGGCGGCACACCTCGCTCCACACCGGTTGCCGAAACGCCGTCCGCACCCGATCCGGTCTTCGGATTCACATCGTCAGGCGACCCGCGCATCGATGACTGGCGCAGTGATTTTGCCGCCCGCTCAGTGGCTTCAGGCCGGTCAAAGGCCGCTGTCACGGCCATCCTGTCAGACCTCTCGCCGCTCTCGCTTTATCTGGGTAACGAGGCCTCGATTGCCCGGTCCGGCATCAATGATCAGGCGGAGTTTGCCAAACCGATCTGGGAGTATCTCTCCTCCGCTGTCAGCGAGGGGCGCAAGACCACAGGGGCCGAGAAACTCGCGGAGACGCCCGGTCTCTTTGACGGGCTGGAAGCGCGCTACGGCGTCGACCGTGAAGTGCTCGTGGCGATCTGGGGCATGGAAACCAATTTTGGCGGCTTCATCGGCGTGAACGATGCCGCCAATGCCTTGTCCAACATGGCCGTTGAAGGCCGGCGTCAGTCCTTTGCCGAGGGCGAGCTGACGGCGCTGATGAAACTTGTCGAGATGGGTCTTGTGACCCGGGCCAATCTCGTCTCGGGCTGGGCCGGCGCGATGGGGCAGACCCAGTTCATGCCGTCTACCTATCTTGCCCATGCCGAGGATTTCGAAGGCGACGGGCTAAAAGATGTCTGGAACAATCCTGCCGATGCGCTGGCCTCGGCGGCGAACTACCTTGCCATCTCCGGCTACAGGTCCGGCCAGCCATGGGGCATCGAGGTCTCGACGCCACCGAATTTCGACTTCGCCATCGCCAATGGCGAGCGGCGCGACATGGCGTTCTGGGAAGCAACCGGGATTGCGCCCACGCGTGGCGGGCCTTTCCAGACGGGCGGGGCGAGCGCGGCCGAGCTGTGGCTGCCAGCCGGGGCCGACGGGCCGAAATTCCTGCTGTTCGAGAATTTCGATGTCTTCAAGACCTACAATCGCGCCGACAGTTACGCGCTGGCCGTGGGCCTTTTGTCAGACGGTGTCGGCGGGCAGGACAATCCGCTGACCCCGTGGCCGACCGATATCCAGTTGCTTTCAGTGGCCGAGATCAAGGAGCTTCAGGCCGGGCTGAACACGCTGGGCTATGATGCCGGTACGGTGGATGGGATTGCCGGGCGCGGCACCAAGGGCGCGCTGCAAAGGTTCCAGAAAGCGCGCGGCTTTGCAGCCGACGGGTTCCCGAACAAAATCATGCTCGCTTATGTGCTCGGTGATACCAGTGGCGGCTCGCTCCAAACGTCCCGTTAAGTGCGGTGCCTAGTCGTCGGGAATGACGTCCGGACCGGGCTTGAGAGCGAAGGCGGCGAAGATGCTCATCAGGGTGAGCATGACCGCACTGAAGAGGAACGGGGCCCATGGGGCCACGAATTCATACACATAAAGCCCAAAAAACGGCGTCACGACATAGCCAAGCCCGTTTGCGGAGATCACAAGGCCGGCCACATTGCCCTGCAGCTCCGGCTTGACCGCCAGAGACGCCCCGCCTGAGAAGCCGGGCCGGACAAGCCCCTGCCCCAGTCCAATGAGGAACTGCGCGGTAATCAGGATGGAATAGGCATTCTTGCCCGCCGGAATGATCATCAGGGCCCCGATGATCATGGGGATCGCCCCGATGATCATCAGCGTGCGGCTGGAATATTTCAGCCGGGGGATGAGGACGAGCTGGGACAGGAGCACCCCGACCGCGCCGAGCGTGAAGGCCGGCCCGGTATACTGGACGGCTAGCGGCCCAGAGACATCCATCTTGTCCATGACGGCAAACAGGAAGGTCTGCGTGAGCACGCCGGTCACAACCGACAGGCCGATCGCGTAGATCAGAAAGGGCGCGACATGGACCTGATGCCAGAGCCCGCGCGCGCCGGGCGTTTCCTCGATCGTGGTCGCATCCGTTTTCGGGCTGCGCGTTTCCGGCAGGCGGGTCAGCAGCAGGACTGACATCGCCGCCGCAAGCAGCATGGTAATGAAGACCGGACTGATCAGGCCGTAGGTCGGTGAGAGAAAGGTGAAGGCGGACACAAGCGCCGCGGCAAAGGCCGGGCCGACGACGGTGCCGACACTGAATCCGGCCGTGACCGAGGCAATCTCCTCGGTACGCTCTGCCGCGCTCGTCCGGTCCGCGACATAGGCCTGCGCGGCAGGGGTCGAGGCCGATCCAATCAGGCCGAAAACGGCGCGCGACGCCGCAAGGCACAGGAAAATCGCGATGGAGCCGGTAATGGTGCCGCCAAGCGCCAGTGCCGCCGACACGCCAAACAGAAGCATCGAGACGGCATATCCGGCCAGACCAATCGAGGCGACGCGCCGCCGCCCCCAAACATTACTCTTTTTCCCCCAGTACGGGCTGCCGATGGACCAGCACAGCGCCGAAAAGGAGAACACCGCGCCCGCCATCCAGTCCGGCAGGCCAAGCTCGCGGGTCATCGGTGGCAGCACCGCCGAGATCAGCATCGTATTGCCCGCGCCTATGGCGAGAAGGGCGAAGTACAACAAACGGAAAGCGCCGCGACGATCGGGCCGCGGCGCGTTTTCGGTGTCTGGGGTCGAGATCGCCATGGCGTGTTCTTCGGGCGGGCCGGTCGAAAGATCAAGCAGGAGGCGAGCCCTTCCGCAGGGCGAATGACGCAATCTTAAGCCTTGGCGGCGACAAAGCCGGTCATGGTCCAACTCGTCGGTCTTGTTCTTGTTATTGCGATTGTCGCAGCAGCGCTCGTCGTCAGCGGCGGTCAGGGCATCCTGCATGCACTGCCGCTGGAGCTTGGCCTGATTGCCGGCGCGGCGCTCGGCACGCTGTTCATCGGCAATTCGACCCGCGTCGCGAAAGATGCGCTGGCCGGCTTCGGAAAGGCCGTAAACGGCTCGAAATGGCGGGCTGAGGATTACACGGCCCTGCTCTCCCTGCTCTACAATCTGACCTCCCGCGCCCGCAAACGCGGCCTTGTGGCCATCGAGGACGATATCGAGGCTCCCGAAACCAGCGCGGCATTTGCAGCCGCGCCGACGATTCGCGCCGACGCCGACGCGCGAACCATGATTTGCGACGCCTTCCGCCTGATGGCGCTGGACCTCAACAACCCCGCCCGCGCTGAAGAACGCATGGACCGCATGATCGGTACGGTCGTGGAGCGCCGCATGCGCGGCGTCCATGCCCTCCATACGGTCGCCGATGCCCTGCCAGCGCTCGGCATCGTCGCCGCCGTCCTCGGCATCATCCGCACCATGGGCGCGATCAACCAGTCGCCCACCATTCTCGGGGCGATGATTGCCACGGCCCTGCTCGGCACGTTTCTCGGCGTGTTTCTCGCCTATGGAGTCGTTGGACCGATTGCCTCGCGGTTTGGGCAGGTGGTCGAGGAAGAAGCGAATGTGCTGGATGTGAGCCGCGCCGTTCTCAGTGCCTATGGGGCCGGACTGGCCCCACGAGCCGCCGTTGAGATCGGCCGGGCAATGATCCCCGCAGACGTGCAGCCGAGCCTCGAAACCGTTGACCATGCGCTTCAGGCGCAACGCTTTGAGGCCCGCCGCGTCGCCGCATGAGGTGACTGACAGGCATTGCCTTTTTCTGCGGTCGCTTCATCTTCGCCGCGATGCCGCCCGCGCCTGCCGCGTTCGCCGCAAAGGAAACCGTCATGGCCTCAAGATTCGAGACTTTGCTCGAAACAGTGGATCGCTACCAGGAACTGGCAGCGGAGAACTACGACCGGATTCGCAAGCTCGCAGAGGAATTGCGACAGGGCTTGTGTGACTTCATGGATGCCAAGGATGGGGTGTGCGTGCATCTGGTGCCACCCACAGGCCCGTTCGAGCCCAAACCCTATGGCGACAAGGCCTTCTCCATCCCGCCACGCGGGTTCCGCCCACTTGGCCCGGTCATGTTCGGCCTCGCCGTCCGGGTGACCAAGGGCACCGACTGGCTGCGCCTGACCATGGAATGCCGCAAGGCCGGCGATGTCTTCACCGTCCAGATCACGGGTGGGCCGGAATACCAGTTCCAGCTGCCCCTCGCCGACCACGACCCGGCCCCGTTCTACGAGCACATCTACGACCATGTTCACAGCTGGTTCGCGACACGGATGGATAGCTACCTGCAGGGCGAGTACGGCTCGCGCGAGATCGGATTCGACTTTGCCGATGCTGTAGACGCAGATAGAGCCTGAATGGCTATCGGTGAGGGCGGGTCTTGCACCACGACACTTTAATCTTCTCCTGCGCCCTGATCGGCGCACTTGGCCTTGGGGCACAATGGATCGCGTGGCGCATCCAGGCCCCTGCTATTGTGCTGATGGCGCTTGCCGGCCTTGCGGTCGGTCCGTTCTGGGCCGTTGTCTTCGGGAATCCGGCGAGTCCGCTTTTCTATGGCGTTGAAGGGGCCCTGCTGGACCCCTCCCATGAATTCGGTGAACTGCTGCGCCCGATTGTGTCGCTGGCCGTTGCCGTGATCCTGTTCGAGGGCGGCCTTGCCCTGAAATTCGAGAATTTGCGCGATGCCGGCGCAGCCGTGCGGCGCATGGTCTTCTTTGGCGGTCCGCTGGCCTGGGTCCTCGGGTCGCTGGCGGCCTATTATGCCGCCGGTCTCGACTGGGCGAGCGCGATCGTGTTCGCAGGCGTCATGGTCGTGACCGGGCCAACGGTCATAATGCCCCTGCTGCGCCAGTCAAAACTCGGCGGGCGCACCGGTGCCGCGCTGAAATGGGAAGGCATCGTCAATGATCCCGTCGGGGCCCTCTTTGCCGTCGCTGCCTTCGAAATCGTGCGCGTGGCGGCAAGCGGCGACTCAATCGTCGGCGCAGCCATCTGGGTCATCCTTGCCGCTGGCGTGGGGGCCGGGCTCGGCATGGCCTTCGGGTGGGGCATGGTTCGCGCCTTCCGCGCGGGCTGGACCCCTGAATTCCTCAAGGCACCGCTGATCTTTGCCTCGATCATCCTCTGCTACGCGCTGGCGGAGATGGTTGAGCGGGAAACAGGCCTCGTCGCAGTGACGGCGTTTGGCATGACGCTGGCCAATTCGCGCCTTGCGGGCCTCGCCGATCTTCGCAAGTTCAAGGAGGATATTGCGGTTCTCCTCGTCTCGGGCGTGTTCGTGATCCTGACCGCGAACCTGACACCGGAAATGATCAGTGCTGCACTGACCTGGCGCACACTCCTGTTTCTGGTTTGCATGCTTTTCATCGTTCGACCCCTTTCGGTCTGGATCTCGACCTTCGGCACGCTCAAGCGCAACGAAGCGATCCTGCTGGGCTGGATCGCCCCGCGCGGGATCGTCGCCGTTGCAGTCTCCGGCCTGTTCGGATCGCTGCTGGTCGACCTCTCCCGGAACTCGACCTTCGATATTTACGGGGCCGAACGCATCGCCCCGCTGGCCTTTGCCATGGTGTTCACAACCGTGGTGCTGCACGGCTTCACGATCAGTCCGCTTGCGCGCTGGCTGGGCCTCGCCCGCAAGGAACGCCCGGGCGTGCTGGTGGTGGGCGTCAATCCGTGGAGCATGGGCCTGTCCCAGACGCTGCAGGAAGCCGAGATCGACACCATTCTGGCCGACTCGAACTGGCGCCGGTTGCGCCCGGCCCGCGAAGCCGGCCTTGAGACGTTCTTTGGCGAAGTCCTGTCCGAAGAGGCCGAGATCCGCCTTGACCATTCGCGTTTCGAGACCGTCGCAGCCCTCTCCACGAACGAGCCTTACAATGCGCTCGTCTGCGGTCACTTCGCGCCGGAGCTCGGTCGCCACAAGGTCCATCAGCTCTCCCCACAGGACGGGGACGAGGAAGACCCCAGAACCATCGGTATGGGCACGCGTGGCCGGACGCTGATGAAACGGGGCCGGTCCTATGATGCGCTGGTGCGCGACCTCTACCGCGGCTGGGAATTTGCACGGACGCAACTGACCGAGAAATACGGGCTGGAAGAGTTTTATGCCGATCGCCCGAAATCCGACCTCATCGCGGAAATCCGGCCTGACAAATCCATTGTGTTCCTCGGCCCCAATCGCGAACCGCGTGGCGGCGAAGGCGTGACGCTGGTCAGCTTCGGACCGCCTGACACGACAGAGATCGGTCAGGAAGCGGCTGAGGCAGCCTCGGCCTAGTCGGCAAATTCCGCTTTCAGCCGGGGACCGTCTGCCAGTGTTCCCAGATCATCTGGCTCGCCGATAATGGCGAGCAGATCGTTCTCGAGCACCTGTTCGGTTGGCCGGGCGATGATCAGTTTGTTGTCGCGCTCGATCATCACGATCAGGCAGCTGGGCGGCAATTCGATCTCGGCGACGGTGGAGCCCACCTGACCCTCCAGTGCACGAAGCTCGGAGACCGGGGAATGGATGAAGTGATCATCCCGCATCAGGATTTCATTCAGCGCGCGCTCATCGTCTGCCTGAAGCCAGCGCCACTCAAAGCCGTCCCCTTGCACCACTTCGGCAAGGTGGCCGACAATACGAAGATCAAGGCCGGCCGGTTGCGGTGGAGTGAGCAAAAACATCAGTGTGTGACGCCCCTCCTGCCCGGGAATGCGGAGTTTGGTCGTCGGCCCGAAACGGAACACGAACAGGGCGGGTTGCTCGACCCGGCTTGAAGACGCAAAAGCGATCGCGATACCCTCACTCAGGGACTGGACGGCGATACTGTCCTCATTCCAGACCTCTTCGATGACGCCTTCCTCAATATCGAAACGTTCCTGAGACAGGCGCGAGATCCGACCAATCAGCCCCGGAAGATTGTGGTCGCCATGACGCAGATCCGTCATTGCTGACTGGGCAACAACGGTTTCATAGGAGAGGTTCTGCGCCTGTGTGCGATCGTGGATAATGGTCATCAGCTCGTGCTCGATGCCCTCATAACGCTGACGGCCGAGGCGCTCATGAACATGGAAAATCGCCCCGCGCCGGCGCAGATCGCCCGATGCGTAGAGCTGGTACCAGACCACACAGCCGATCACGACCATGCCGGTAAAGCCGATGGCAAGAATGCCCATTTCGATGATCAGCCAGAACGCGATCAGCACGCCTGCAATGGGAAGCCACGGATAGAATGGCACCTTGAAGCCCGGCTTGTAGGTGTCGATCTGCGCCTCCCGCATGACAATGACGGCGATGCAGACGAGACCGAAGAGCAGGAGCTGGAAAGCACTGGCAAGCTTGGCGACGGTCGCCACGTCGAAGACAATCAAAACGACGATCATGGCGAGCGTGGTCGCGACGATGGCCAGCGATGGCGTTCCGAACCGGCCGACATGGCTCAGGCGTTCCGGCAGGAGCCCGTCTTTCGCCATTGCAAAGGGGTAGCGCGAAGCTGACATGATGCCGGCATTGCCGGTCGAGGCGAAGGCCGCGATGGCCGACACCACGATCAGGACAACACCGAAATCATAGGGCACCCAGCCGAGGAACTTGCGGCCCGCATCGGCCACCGGGGTCAGGCTCTCGAAGAGTTCCTGCGGCTGAAGTACGGTCACAAGGATCAGCGTGCCGAGCGTATAAATCGTTGTTGCCGTGATGAGCGACAGGGTCATGCCG
>JBCBTR010000008.1:0-19743 GCA_039818545.1 Pseudomonadota bacterium | reverse complement strand
GGCTTGCGATTGCGTGGGCGGCGGTAGAGCACCTGCACAATATCAATCGGCCCCGCACCCTGTTTGCCACCCACTATCATGAACTCACAGGACTTGCTGACGAGCTCGCAGCCGCCGCAAATGCCAGCCTGCGTGCCAAGGAATGGAAGAACGATCTCGTCTTCCTGCACGAGGTGCAGCCGGGACCGGCCGATAAGTCCTACGGCGTGCAGGTGGCCCGGATGGCCGGCCTGCCGAAAGAGGCGGTAAAGCGGGCAAGTCAGTTGCTCAAGCAGCTGGAGGCCGATCCCACCGCGCCGGAAAGCCTGCCCCTGTTTGCGGCCACCCCCATCGACGCGCCCGAACCCTCGGCTGAGACATCGCGGGCCCAGGACACACTGCTGGACGCGGTTGATCCGGATGAGCTGACCCCGCGCGAAGCGCTCGATCTGATCTATCAGCTGAAATCCCTGAAGGATGAGACCTGACGCGGGCGCTCGAACCGGTCTACAAAGCAGATATGAGCGAAAACGCCCCCACCCTCGTCGAGGCCCGCCGTCCCGTAAGCCGGAAGCCGGGTAAATGGCGGATTGCCAACATCATTGATGCCCGGTCTCTGCGGGTGAACCTCACAGCCGCCGCAATGGACAATCTCGGCGATGATCAGGCGGCGCGGGCGCGCATGCTGGATCTGCTGCATGGCGCGCTGTTCCGCGGACGGCTAATCGCACAGGAGCGTCTCCAGCAGGGCGCAGACGGTCTCGACACGGCCCGGTTGCTCGCGGCCGTTCAGGATGAGGTGATCAGCGCCCTGTTCGATTTCACGACCACTCACGTCTTCCGGGCGCGCAACCCCACAGATGGCGAGCGACTCGCCGTCGCCGCGACAGGTGGGTACGGGCGCGGTGTCCTGGCCCCCTCTTCCGATATCGACCTGCTCTTCCTACGCTCCTACAAGGCGAGCGCGCATACAGAGAGCGTGGTTGAGTACATTCTCTACGCGCTCTGGGATATGGGCCTGAAGGTCGGCCATGCCTTTCGGACACCGCAGGAATGCGCCCGGCTCGCCAATAGTGATGTCACGATCAAGACGTCACTGCTCGATGCGCGATACATTGCGGGAGATCAGAAACTCTATGGCAAGGCTGCAAAAACCTTCCAGAAGGAGTCCGTCGCCGGAAAGGATATCCAGTTCATCGCTGACAAACTCGATGAGCGCGACCGCCGCCACGCGCGGCAAGGCGATGCGCGCTATGTCGTCGAGCCGAATGTGAAAGAGGGCAAGGGCGGCCTGCGCGACCTGCAGACGCTCTACTGGATCACCAAGCACATCTATGGCGGTGAGACGCTGGAAGACGTGATGCAGACAGGTGGCTTCACGGAGCACGAATATCAGGTGTTTATCCGCGCCGCCCGGTTCCTTTGGACGGTGCGCTGCCACCTTCACTACATTACCGGCCGTCCGGAAGAGCGGCTGAGTTTCGACCTGCAGCCCGAAATCGCGAACCGGATGAACTATCTCGACCGGACAGGACAGCTTGGCGTCGAACGGTTCATGAAGCGCTATTTTCTGGCGGCGAAAGACGTGGGCGGCCTGACGCGTATCCTTTCGGCAAAACTCGAAGCCGATCAGAAAAAGAAGCCGGAAGGCCTGCGCCGCCTGCTTCCGACATCCTCGAAAAAGCCTCTCGGCGACACCGACTTTTGCGAGGATACGGGCCGGATTTCGATTTCGAATGATGATCTGTTCGATGAGAAACCCGAAGCGATGCTGGAGCTTTTCGTTGAGGCGGACAGCCGGGGTCTAGACGTCCATCCCGATGCCCTCACGAGTGCCACGCGCCACCTCAAGCGGATCAATGCCGATGTGCGAAAGGAAGAGGCCGCCCGCAGTGCCTTCATGGATGTGCTGCTCGGCACCCAACATCCGGGGCCAACATTGAAACGCATGAACGAAGCCGGCGTGCTGGGCCGGTTTGTGCCTGAGTTTGGCGGGATCGTGGCTCAGACCCAGTTCAACATGTATCACCACTACACAGTGGACGAGCACACGCTACGCGCTGTTGAGGTGATTTCGGACATCGAGCATAGCCGAACCGACAATCATCGCCTCGCCACCACGATCTTTCCCGACATTGAAAGCCGGCGCGCGCTCTATCTGGCCATGCTGCTGCACGATACGGGGAAAGGCCTCGGCGACCAGCAGATTGAAGGCATGAAGACCTCCCGCCGCGCCTGTCGTCGTCTTGGCCTTGGAAAGGCAGAGACAGAGCTGGTCGCCTGGCTCGTCGGCAACCATCTGGAGATGAGTGAGACGGCGCAGAAGCGGGATATCTCCGACCCGCGGACGGTGGCCAAGTTCACCGAACTGGTCGGCTCTCTGGAGCGCCTGCGCCTGCTCTACGTTTTGACCATCGCCGACATCTGCGCTGTTGGGCCGAATGTCTGGAATGGCTGGAAGGGTCAGCTTCTGGCCGATCTTTATCACAGCACCGCCGCAGCCCTGCGCGGCGGCCGCACCAGCGAAGGAGCCATCACGGCTGAGCAGTCTGCGCGGGCCGAACAGAGAAAGTCGGAACTGGCTGAGCGGATAGAGACCATTCCTGCCGTCATGCAGGATATGGAGCGCGCCTACTGGGCCGGCTTCGAGGTAGACGAGCTGGAGCAGCATGCCGATCTCGTGAAAGGCGATGAGACCTGCAGAGTTCGCACGATCGTTCGCGAGGATGGCGGTGGCACCGCCCTGCTCACAACGAGCCGGGACCGGGTCGGGCTGTTTGCATCCTTTGCCGGTGCCATTGCCGGCGAAGGCGCCAATATCGTTTCGGCGCAGGCCTTCACCACCACTGGTGGCCGGATCCTCGACATATTCATGCTGCAGGACGATGAGGGCGACGCCTTTGCCGCTGATGATGAACGGCGCCGCGAAAGACTGGAGCGTGCCGTGTTGAAGGCGACGACCGAGGACATACCGCCGCCAGAGGCTTCCACTGGCCGCAATCGCCGCGAAGCGGCTTTTCTTGTGCGCCCTCAGGTGCAGATCCATGACGATGTGTCGGCTGATGCCACAGTCATTGACGTGACAGCGCGCGACCGCCCCGGACTGCTCTGCGATATTGCCAGCGTTCTGGCCCAGTCCGGCCTGTCCATTCGGTCGGCCCACGTCGCCTCCTATGGCGAGCGCGTGTTTGATGCGTTCTACGTTGAGGCTGAAGATGGTGCCGCCCTTCCAAAGGGAGAAGCCCGGGACGCACTGCGCAGCCGACTGCTGGGCGCGCTCGGTCGCGATGAACCCAAGGCACCGGTGACCCCTGTCCGCGCCTTGCGACGCGCCCGGTCCGCAGACAGCTTCTGACGCCCGTATGAGCTTACTCCGAAACACGTTCGTCCAATCCAGCCTGACGCTGGTGAGCCGCGTGTTGGGGTTCGTCCGGGACATCCTGATCGTGGCCAAGGTCGGGGCCGGGCCGGTCGGCGATGCGTTTGTGACGGCACTGATGTTTCCGAACCTGTTCCGCCGGATTTTTGCGGAAGGCGCGTTCTCACAGGCCTTCGTGCCATCCTATGCCCGGACACTTGAAGCGGAAGGACCGGAGGCGGCCCAGCGCCTCGCGCAGGAAACGCTGCGGGGGCTGTTCGCGGTGACCGCCGCGCTCGTCATCGCGGCGCAGGTCGCCATGCCGTGGATCATGCAGATCATTCATGGCGGCTATGCCGATGACCCTGTGAACTTCCCCTTCGCGATTCTGCTGACGCAGATCACCATGCCCTATCTCGCCTTCATGGCGATGTCGGCCCTGTTCTCCGGGGTGCTGAACTCAAGTGGCCGGTTCATGCTCTCTGCCGGCGCGCCCACCGTGCTGAATTTCTGCCTCATCGGCGCAGCGCTTATGGGCGACGATCCAAGACATACAGCAGTGCTCGCCTCGTGGGCCGTTCTGGTCTCCGGCCTCCTGCAGGCCGGGCTGCTATGGTGGGGGGTCTCCCGTCAGAAGGTCCGTCTCTCTTTTGGGATGCCGAAGATCACGCCGGGGCTCAGGCGGGTCACGGCGCTGGCGGTACCCGGTGTCATCGCCGCGTCCGGCGTCCAGATCAACATTCTGGTCAGTCAGGCGCTGGCGAGCTTCGAGACGGGCGCGAAGTCCTGGCTGTTCTATGCCGACCGTCTGTACCAGCTTCCGCTTGGTCTCGTGGGTGTTGCAGTCGGTGTCGCGATCCTGCCGCGGCTTGCCCGTGCCGCCCGCAGCGAAGATGCCAGCGGCGGAACGCAGCTCATGGATGACGGGATTGGCCTCGCCATGGCGCTGACCATCCCCGCCGCCGCCGCACTGATGGTTGCCCCTGCCTACCTGATCGACGGGCTGTATGCGCGCGGGGCCTTCACAAACAATGATGCGGTGCAGTCCGGCCGTGCCCTTATCCACTATGGCTGGGGCGTGCCGGCTTTCGTCCTGATCAAGGTGCTGGCACCCGCTTTCTTCGCCCGCGAGGACACCAAGACGCCCATGCTGTTCGCGCTGATCTCGGTCGCAGTGAATACGATCCTTGGGGCAGGCCTCTTTATCTGGCTACGCGCTCAGGGCATGCCGGGCTTTCCCGGGCTCGCGATTGCAACGAGTACCGCTGCCTGGGTGAATGTTGGCCTGCTCTTTGTGACGCTTCAGACGCGCGGCTGGTACCGGCCGGGCGGGCGGCTGATCACAAGGATGCTGGGCGTGCTGGCCGCCAGTTTCGCCATGGGTGTCGCGCTCGCCTTCATGCTGCGGGAACGCATCCGCCTTGAAGCCTTGGTGATGGGTGACGGGCTGACGGATGTGGCCGCCTTTATCGCGACCGGTGCCAGCATTTACGGGATCGCGGCGATCCTGTTTGGCGCTGTTCGACCAAGTGATCTGAAGACGCTGGCGCGCCGCACACCTCAGAACCAAAGCTGATCCGGCATTGCACGTCGCCGGGAATAGGCTATGCCGCCCGCCATGACTGACAATACCCCAGCCTATTCCGGCCCCGAGCGCGTTTTCTCTGGCATGCAGCCCTCCGGCGATCTGCATCTTGGTAATTATCTCGGTGCGCTCATCAACTGGGTACGCCTGCAAGATACCCATGACTGCATCTACTGCGTGGTCGACCTCCACGCGATCACGGTGCCGCAGGATCCGGAAGCCCTGGCGACGCAGACACGCGAAATCGCGGCCGCTTACATTGCAAGCGGCGTCGATCCCGAGCGCTCAATCGTCTTCGCGCAGTCTTCGGTTCCCGCGCATTTCGAGCTCGCCTGGTATTTCAACTGCACCGCGCGGATGGGTTGGGTCGAGCGAATGACCCAGTTCAAGGACAAGGCCGGCAAGGATGCAGAGCGCGCCTCTGTTGGGCTGTTTACATACCCTGTGCTGCAGGCTGCAGATATTCTCGCCTACAAGGCCACGCACGTGCCCGTCGGCGAAGATCAGAAACAACATCTGGAGCTGTCCCGCGACGTCGCGGACCGGTTTAATCGTGACTTCGACAAGCCGGGATTCTTCCCGCTTCCGGAGCCGATCATTCAGGGACCGGGTGCACGCATCATGAGCCTGAAGGACGGGACAAAGAAGATGTCCAAGTCCGATCCGTCGGAGCTGTCGCGGATAAACCTGATTGATGATGCTGACACGATTGCCAAGAAGATCAGGAAAGCAAGGACAGATACCGACCCCATCCCCGGCACCGAGGACGGCCTGGAGGGCCGCCCTGAGGTCGACAATCTTGTTGGTATCTTCGCAGCGCTGTCGGGACGATCGAAGTCAGACATTCTGGGCGAATTCGAAGGTCAGGGCTTTGGCGCGTTCAAGCCTGCTCTTGCGGACCTCGCCGTCGAATCGCTTGGCCCGGTGACCGGAGAAATGCGCCGCCTGATGGACGATCCGGCAGAGATCGACAGAGCCCTCGCATCTGGTGCGGAGCGCGCGCGCGCGATCTCCGAACCGATCATGGATGAGGTGCGGCAAGTCATCGGTTTCTGGCAACCCTGATTGGCGCTATGGAGAGGCTCCAGCCAAAAGGACCTCCCATCATGATCCGCTCCGCTCTCGTTGCCGCGCTCAGCACCGTTTTTCTTGCCGCCTGTTCGGGTCCGGCTGATGCGCCGTCTGTAGAAGTCGTTGACGCTTACATCGTCGCGCCGTCCGGCGGGCGCGATATTGCCGGCGGCGGTGCCCTCATCACTGCGAACGCGGCCGGCTACACGCTGACGGGTGTCGAGACGACAGCTGCTGAAACCGTCGAGCTTCATACGATGGCGATGGAGGACGGCGTGATGCGTATGCGGAAGGTTGAATCCTTCGATATCGCCGCTGGTACAACGCGCGCGCTGGAAAGCGGCGGTGACCATTTGATGTTCTTCGGTGTCGACGACGCACTCGCCCCAGGCGACTCAGTAGAGCTGCTAATGGATTTCGAGGGCGAAGACGGTTCAACCAACGTGCTTAGTATTCGTGCCGATGTGCGCGCACTGGGCGAAGATTAACCAAGCTGCCGCGTTAAACTGTTGTTAAGTTAGCTTAACGTATTGATAACGGGGAAAGCCCACGTCACAGTGAATCAAATCACAGGACGCCGCCCATGCAACAACCCCGCACTCTTCCGCTCGCATATGAAACGGAAGACAAGCCGAAAGCGATTGTATTTGGCGATGCGGGTTACCTTGAATTGGAAATGGCGGAGCCCAGCCCACTCATGGTCAGCGCGTCACGCCTTTGGCGGCGCAGCAAGCTGGGTGCAAAAGTATTAGCCGTATGCGGACTGATCGGGTTTTACCCCGCAATGATGGCGCATGGGCATCGCATCAATGATGCGCCTGTATCCCTAAATCACGGCCTGCCATGGGCTGCACCTGAAGCAGGTGTCGCGGTGACACTCATTGCACGGGAGATCTACGGACCGGGTTGGGCAAGTGATCGGGAAGCCTGGCACCCACAGGCGCATCTGCGCGCCATGCCGGCTTGGCAGGCGGGACTGGCCAACGCCCTTTCAGAACATACTGCGCTGTCAGCCAGCCTGCTCGCAGTTGCCGGATCGCCCGATTCAGACCTTGAAGCCGCCGTCCGGCTTCTGCGTGCAGAGACAGATCTTGAAATGGCACCGCGGCTCGCAGCAGCCGCCGAGGCCCTCGCCCGCTACGATGGACGGGCGGCTCGCAATCTCGCTGTTTCTGTGAGAGGGGAAGCCGCACTGGCGGCAGAGCTGCGCCTTTTTGCGGACTGGGCTGACCGGTCCAAACTGGCGCTGGACGACAAGGCTGGCAGCACAGAAGGCTGGATGGCAACCGATGGCGATGTCGACGCATTCTACACCGCCAAGGCCCGTGCCCATGTCGCCCACGAATTGTTGGGCGCTTCGGCCCGCGCTGAACCGAAGCTGATGGCCAGCGCAGCGATGCGCGCGGAGATCAGAAAGGCTGAGCTCGTCTGGCGTAAAGCTGCGACGCAGCAGCCGCTCCTCGTTTACAATCGCGGCGATGATTTCCTTGGCATGAACAGCCATCTTGAAAACATGGCCAACATCATGGAGGACGCAGCGACGACCTCCAGAGCGCTCGCCGACCTGCTCGAGACACCGCCCGAGTCCATGTATGTGGCACAGGTCGATCCCTCGCTTTTGACCGCTTCTCCTTGAACGCTGGCGCTTTTCGGACCATCTGAGTCCACATGAGCAGGCAGGAGCCGTCCCATGTTTATTCAGACCGAGCCGACCCCCAATCCCGACACGATCAAGTTTCTTCCGGGCCGAGAGGTAGCAGGAGCTGCCGGGCCGTTTGACTTCCCAACACCTGAAAGCGCCGAGAACAGCCCGCTCGCGCAGGCGATTTTTGGTGTGGACGACGTCGAGCGGGTCTTCCTCGGTGCGGACTTCGTGTCGATCTCCAAGACCGAGACAGCCGACTGGGCCTACGTGAAACCCATGGCGCTTGCCGCGATCATGGATCACTTCGTGGCCGGACTGCCTGTGCTGACAGATACTAGCGCTGCGGCAACGAACCCGACCGACGACACCGTCTATGAAGGTGAGGCTGCGGAGATCGTGGAAGAGATCAAGGAATTGATCGATACACGCGTCCGGCCAGCCGTTGCGCAGGATGGCGGCGACATCGTCTTTGACCGGTTTGAGCCGGACTCTGGCGTCGTGCACCTGCACATGCGCGGGGCCTGCGCGGGATGCCCCTCCTCGACATATACGCTGAAGCAAGGCATCGAAAACATGCTTCGCGCTTATGTGCCTGAAGTGACGGCGGTCGAAGCCGTCCTTTAGGCTCCGCGCAAGCGCCGGAACGACAAGCCCGAGGAGAGCCCATGACCTATCCGGTCAATGATAACGCCCTTGATGTGATCTTCAGGGACGCCCGCAGCTATAATGCCTGGGACGACAAGGACGTGCCGGAAACACTCGTACGCGCCGTCTATGACCTGACCAAAATGGGGCCGACGAGCGCGAACTGTTCCCCTGCCCGGTTCCTGTTTGTCCGCAGCGATGAGGCCAAGGACCGGCTGATCCCGCACATGTTGGAATCGAACCGCAACAAGGTGCAGACAGCACCATGGGTCGTCGTGATCGCACACGATATGGAGTTTCACGAAAAGATCCCGGACCTTTTCCCGCACAATCCGGGCGCGAAGGACTGGTTCGAAGCCCCCGATGCGCGTCACGAAACAGCATTTCGAAACGGCACCCTTCAAGGGGCCTACATGATGATCGCGGCGCGGGCCCTTGGCCTCGATTGTGGGCCGATGTCCGGCTTTGATCAGGACGGCGTGAACAATGAATTCTTCATTGGCTCTGGGGGCGAGATGGAGAACTGGCGGGCCAACTGGGTGTGCAGCATCGGTCACGGATCGGAGAAAGACCTTTTCGATCGGTCGCCCCGGCTCGACTTCGAAACCGCCTGCCGGATCATCTGATCCGTCCCGGTTTGAATATCCTGTCTATCCACACCGCAAGCCGCGCCTGCGATGTCTGCGTTCTCAGCGGTGAGCGCATCACTCGCAAGACCGAGCAGATGACACGCGGTCAGGATGCAGCTCTGCCCTCAATCGTACAGGCCGCGCTTGGCGAAGCCGGTATTGCCTTGAGCGATCTTGATCGAATTGCTGTTGTGACAGGCCCGGGCAGCTTCACAGGGCTTCGCATCGGGCTCGCCTTTTCGCGCGGCCTTGGCCTGAGCCTGAACATTCCGGTCATCGGTGTGAACAGCCTGGAGGCGAGCGCTCCGTTTCCATCTGCTACACCGGTCCGTATGGCTTTGGTCGCCAAGCGCCGTCCACCCGATCGAAGCTGGTGGGTCGATACGATCGCGGATGGACACTCGAGCGAGGCAGGCCCGGCTGAATTGGAAGCCGATGCGCTCAGCGACTTGCATGCTCGTGATCCAATCCCGCTCATGTCCGATGAACTCGAAGGCCTTCAGGCCGTGCTCCCGGCTGCTCCGATTGAACTCGCAACGACATCAGCAATAATTGCTGCGCAGATCGCAAGTGAGGCGGATCCCGCCACGCGTCCGCCAGACGCCGCCTATGTCCGCGGCCCGGACGCTGATCTTCCGAAAACGAAGGCGTGAGCGAAGTCGTCACCCTCACGACCGACGACACTGACCGCATGGCGGCTCTCCATAGGGCCTGCTTCGACAAGCCGTGGGACAAAGCGGCGTTTCGGGACCTGCTTGCTCTTCCCGGAGCACTGGCGGTTGGTCTTGTTCAGGACGGTGAGCTTGTCTCATTTGTTCTGTCTTCGATGGTCGCCGGAGAGGCCGATATCCTCACCATCGCCACCCATCCAGATGCACGCCGAAAGGGGTATGGACGAACCGTTCTGGAAGACTGGCTCAGGGCATCCGCGGCCCTTGGCGCTGCCCGTGCGACGCTTGACGTCGCCGCTGACAATGACAGCGCGATAAGCCTCTACGAGTCCTTCGGATTCAAGCAGGACGGTCGCCGCCCCAACTATTACCGGCACGCAGATGGGACTCAGGTCGATGCCGTCTTATATTCTCTCAAGCTGGACGCTAGCGCTGGACTTGGCGCTGCCCCAACGGCATAGGAGGCCTCATGGACCGCATTGAGAAAATCTGTATCGAAAAAGGCCTGCGCATGACCGAGCCGCGCCGCATCATTGCGCGCGTGCTGTCGACATCGGATGATCATCCCGATGCCGAGGAACTCCATCGACGGGCAAACGCGCTCGACGGCTCGATCTCGCTGGCGACCGTTTATCGGACGGTAAAGCTGTTCGAGGACTACGATATCATCGAGCGCCACGATTTCCGCGATGGCCGGGCACGCTATGAAGAAGCCCCGACCGAGCACCATGATCACCTGATCGATGTCCGGTCCGGCGATGTCGTGGAGTTTCATTCCGAGGAAATCGA
Source organism: Pseudomonadota bacterium (assembly GCA_039818545.1). Taxonomy (GTDB): domain Bacteria; phylum Pseudomonadota; class Alphaproteobacteria; order Caulobacterales; family Hyphomonadaceae; genus JANQQC01. The sequence goes on along the minus strand of JBCBTR010000008.1, from coordinate 9,371 downwards.
ACGCCTTCAGGAAGAAATCGCTCACAAGCTTGGGTACAAGCTCGTCGACCACAGGCTGGAACTCTACGGCGTGCCGCTTGACGGCAACGAGTAGACAGCTGCCATCGGTAGCGCCCCCGCGCATTCTGAGTCATAAGCCCGCCAATGACCGAGACCCCGCCTAAGCGCCTTTATATCAAGACCTACGGGTGCCAGATGAACGTGTACGACTCCGAGCGTATGCGCGACGTACTGCGCCCGCTCGGCTATTCGGCGACCGAAACACCCGGCGATGCTGATCTGGTCGTCTTGAACACCTGCCACATTCGCGAGAAGGCCACGGAGAAGGTCTATTCCGAACTCGGCCAGCTGAAGAAGATGAAGCAGGCTTCGGGTGGCAGGATGACGATCGCGGTCGCCGGCTGCGTTGCGCAGGCCGAAGGCGCGGAGATCATGCGCCGCCAGCCCGCAGTTGATCTCGTGCTCGGGCCGCAGGCCTATCACAAACTACCGGAAATGGTGGCCCGGGCGTCGCGCGCGGTTGGAGACCGGCTGGAAACCGAGTTCGAGACCCTCGAGAAATTCGATGCGCTGCCCAAGGCCCGCGAGGCGGATGGGCCGACAGCATTCCTGTCGGTTCAGGAAGGCTGCGACAAGTTCTGTACCTTCTGCGTGGTGCCTTACACGCGCGGTGCGGAACTCTCACGCCCAGTGGATGACATCATGGTCGAGGCGCGCAGCCTCGCCAGTCAGGGCGTGCGGGAGATTTCGCTGCTGGGCCAGAACGTCAACGCATTCCATGGGGCAGCTCCTGCGATTGAGGGCGGGACGGAATGGACACTTGGACAGCTGGCTCGGCATCTCGCAAAAGTCGGCGGGATTGACCGGATCCGCTACACGACAAGCCATCCCCGCGACATGGAAGACGACCTGATCGCCGCGCATGGCGACACGCCCGAGATCATGCCCTTCCTGCACCTGCCGGTTCAGTCTGGCTCGGACGCAATCCTGAAAGCGATGAATCGCGGGCATACGGCCGAGCACTATCTCGACATGATGCGCAAGGCGCGTGCAGCCCGCCCGGATATTGCGCTCGCTTCGGACTTCATCGTCGGCTTTCCGGGAGAACGCGACGAAGACTTCGAAGCGACCATGAATCTCGTGCGCGAGGTGAACTATGCGGTGGCATATTCTTTCAAATACTCCCCTCGCCCCGGCACACCGGCCGCCGATATGTTCGGACAGGTTCCGGAAGACGTGAAGGATGAGCGCCTCCAAAGACTGCAGGCACTGCTTCGCGACCAACAGACAGCGTTCAACACTTCCAAGATCGGCGAGACTTTGCCGGTGCTGATCACAGGGCGCGGACGAATGGAGGGTCAGGTGCATGGCCGCTCGCCGTATCAGCAGTCCGTTCACTTCGATGGACCAGAAGCGCTGATCGGACAGATTGTCGATGTGCGCATTGAGGGTGCGACCATGAGCTCGTTGTCCGGCGTGCTGGCGAACGCCAGCGAGGCTGCCGCTTGACGCGTTTCTATCATGTCGCCGATCCGCAGCGTCTGCAGGACCTTTGCGGGCCAAATCATACACACCTCGCCTTGCTTGAAATGAAGCTGGCCGAGGATGGCTTGCGCTCTGCTGAAAGTCAGGGCGGGGGTGTGAAACTGAAAGGCGATGAAAGCGGCGAAGTCATTGCGGAAACAGCGCTTGCGATTTTCGAACGCCGTCTGGATGAAGGCGCTGATGCCACCATTATGGAGCTTGAGGGCGCGCTGGAAGCGGCCCGCGCACCAACAGGCTCCTTCGCAGGTCTCAGGGGCCTGAAGCGACCGGTCACACCCCAGACCAGCGGACAGGCCAAGTATATGAGCCGTCTTGTTGATCAGGAGGCCGGACTCATTTTCGGCACGGGCCCGGCAGGTACTGGCAAGACCTATCTAGCTGTTGCCGCTGGCGTGGCGGAGCTCGTGCAGGGCGTGCGCGAGCGCCTGATAGTAACCCGCCCCGCTGTCGAAGCTGGTGAGAAGCTCGGCTTCCTCCCGGGTACGCTGGAAGAAAAAGTCGACCCTTACATGCTGCCAATCTGGGACTCGCTGCGTGAACTTCTCGGTCAGGAGCGCATGGAGCGTTCGATAGCCCGCGGCGAGATCGAAGTTGCGCCCCTCGCCTTCATGCGCGGGCGGACGCTGAAAAAGGCCTTTGTCATCGTGGACGAGGCACAGAACACGACGGTCGCGCAGATGAAGATGGTGCTGACACGTCTCGGGCGCGAAAGTCGCATGGTAGTGACGGGCGATCCCGGACAGGTCGATCTGCCAAAGGGACAGACCTCAGGCCTGCGCGATGCCTTGCGCGTGCTGAAAGGCGTGAAGGGCGTTCACAGCTGCCAGCTGACCGCGAAGGATGTCGTGCGCCATGACCTCGTTGGCCGCATCATCGATGCCTATGATTCAGATAGCGCCGGGCATGACGATTGAACTCGATCTCCGAGTCGAAGCGGAGGACTGGCGGTCCATCGAGACGCTTGACCATCTTTGCCAGACTGCACTCGATGCCGCCGCCGCGCTGAAGACCACGTCCGGCGAAGTGAGTCTGCTGTTGACCAATGATGCAGAGATGCAGAGCCTGAATGCAGCCTGGCGCGGCAAGAACAAACCAACTGACGTACTTTCATTCCCAGCCGATCCGATGGACGCGCCCTTTCTCGGCGATATCGCAATTGGTGCCGGAATTGCGACGCGCGATGCCGAGTCGCAGGGCAAACCGCTCAGCGATCATCTGCGTCATCTCGTGATCCATGGTTTTCTGCATTTGTTGGGACATGATCACGAAGAAGACACACAAGCGGTAGAAATGGAGGCCCTGGAGCGAGCGGCGCTTGCCTCACTTGGCCTGCCCGATCCATATAAGTCTGGAACTTGATTCGCCCGATGAGCAGCCCAAACGACCCCGACGATACAGAAGAACGGCAGAGCTGGGCGCGGAGCCTGTTCGGTCTTGGCCGCGCCAATGGCGGCAGCCGGAGCGATACAGCGGCCCCCGACAGCCAGATGCGCCTGCGGATTGCAGAGTTTGAGGCTGGGCGCGTCGAGAGCGTGATGATCCCCCGCGCCGACATTATCGCCGTTGAGATCGGCACCGACTTTGACGCGCTGACCAAGACGTTTGCAGATGCCACCCATTCGCGACTGCCTGTGTATCGCGAAACCCTGGATGACCCCGTTGGCTTTGTGCACATCAAGGATGTTGTCACCGAGATCGCGCGCGACGGCGAAACCGAGCCAAATCCGCTGGAGCGCCTTCACCGCAAGATTCTCTTCGTGCCGGCCTCAATGAAGCTTTCCGACCTGCTTTTGAAAATGCAGTCCACGCGCATTCACCTGGCGCTGGTTGTCGATGAGTATGGCGGCACCGACGGTCTCGTCTCCCTTGAAGATCTCGTCGAGGAGATCGTGGGAGACATCGAGGACGAGCACGACGATGACACCGCAATGGTGATCCGCCGCGGCCCTGAGCTGTGGGAGGCCGACGCGCGAACCGAAATCGAAGACTTTCAGGAAGCTGCCGGCCTCGATCTCTCGCTTCCCGACTATGAAGACGAAATCGGAACGCTCGGCGGGGTCGCATTCGCCCTTGCCGGCAAGATACCGGTGCGAGGGGAAGTGTTACGCCACCCGGCCGGTGCCGAAATAGAAATCATGGACGCCGATGCCCGGCGCATTCGCCGCCTGCGCCTTCGTCTCGGCGCTGAAACGCCCAGGGACGACTAATGCACCTCGAACACCAAAGCCACGGCTTCACGGCCCTTGGGCCCATGCATCAGGCATTCGCCAAGCTGACCGGCCTCGCCGCTCTTGCGATCGCGATGCTGCTTGGCGCGTTTGCGGCACTGGCCTTTGCTCCCTTCCATCTGTCCGTGGCGCTACTGGTCTCTTTCACCGGACTCATATGGATGATCGATGGCGCGCGCGGTCATCGCCGCTGGGGCCGTGCCATCTTCGGACGTGGTTGGGCGTTCGGGTTCGGATACTTCCTTGTCAGCATGTACTGGACGGCCGAGCCGTTTCTTGTGGAGCCGGAAAAGCATCTTGTTTTCATCTGGATGCCGCTATTGCTGCTGCCGGGCGGGATGGCCCTCATCTGGGGGGCTGCCTGCGCCATGGCCGGGACGTTCTGGTCGCAGTCACCATCGCGCGTTTTTGTCTTCCCGGTTTTCATGACGTTTGCAGAGCTTGTACGCGGGCACCTGTTCGGCGGTTTTCCGTGGAATCTTGCAGGCACCACCTGGATTCCCGGCGGCCCGCTTTCTCAGGCGGCCTCTATTGGCGGCGTCTACTGGCTCACCCTCGTTACCATCTTCGTCATGGGATCGATCGCCGCATTCGTGGATCTCCGCGATGATAACTCCATGGTCAATCGCGTCGTGCCTGCTGTGCTGTCGGTGGTTATCGTCAGCGCAGGCTGGGGCTGGGGCGCACAGCGACTGCAAACGCCCCTCGAGCTGACCGAGCAGAACATCATCATGATGGATTCCGGTGTCCCGCAGGCTGAGAAATGGGAAATCGGTGCGAACGAGATTTTCGGCCAATATGTCGAACTCATGGAAAGCGTGGAGACCGTGCCGGGTGACCTGATCATATGGCCGGAAGCGGCGCTGCCCGTCGATCTGTTGCAGTCTCCGGGGTCCACCGAGGCCGTCGTGTCACTGCTTCGGGACCGCAAACTCATCCTCGGAACGCGCCGCTATACCACCTACCAGTATGAGACGCCGACCTACTACAACTCGCTGACCGTTCTGGACACCAACAGTGCGCGCTCAACACCCCTCGCAGTCTATGACAAGCACCGGCTGGTTCCGTTTGGAGAGCTGGCCCCGGTCAATTTCATCCCGTTTGGACGATCGATCTCAGGCATTCTGCCCTCTTCTATGCAACGACAGCTCAGGCAGGGCTTCGAGCCGGGCGAGCTTGGCCCGAGCGCAGTCTATGTCGACGGCCTGCCACCCTTCGTGGCCCTGATTTGTTATGAAGGCCTGTTCCCCGCCATTCCGCGCGCTGTCGACCCGCGGGCGGAGTGGATGGTGCTCATCTCAAATGATGCATGGTTTGGTGAAGGCCTCGGCCCGGATCAGCACGCCGCCCAGAACCGATACCGTACCATCGAGTCTGGCCTGCCAATGGTGCGGGTCGCCAGCCGTGGTCAGAGCGGTATCATTGACGGCCTCGGGCGGCTGACGGTTCAGGCCCTGCCCGTAACAACAACTCGGGAAGGCTGGGAACCAGCGCTCGGCCGAGGGGCCCTTCCCGCATCGCGGCCGCCAACACTGTATTATCGCTATGGCCTGCTCGCCTTTTGGTTAACTGCGTTATCCATGCTGGTGCTGGCTTTTCTGAATTGGCGCCGTTAGGAGTGCCGGCTCAGCCGCGTCTGCCATGGAGGTCCGCCGGCCATGTCCGATAACAAGTCGCCAAGCGATATTGATCGCATAATCGGCCAAAGGCTACGCCTGCGCCGTCGCGAGCTGAAACTAACGCAGGACAAGCTCGCGCAGCTCCTCAATCTGACCTTCCAACAGGTTCAGAAATACGAAAAAGGCGTGAACCGTATTGCGGCCGGGCGCCTTTATGACATCGCCAAGGGCCTCGGTGTGCCGATCACCTATTTCTACGATGGTGTCGAGGACATGCTGGAGAACAACCGGCAGGCGCTCGCGGAAGAAAACCCCGATGCCGCGGCCCCGGTCATGACCGGCGAAATGCTGGAACTCGTCGCCGCCTTTCAGGCCATCAAGGATGACGGCCTCCGCAAATCCCTGCTTGCGGCCATCAAGGCCGCGGCAAAAGCGTCCGAGGATGGCGCGTAAGCCATTGTCCGGCGCACGCGATAAACCGATCCGGACATTTGGACGGACAGGCGGGCGGCCGCTCTCGCCGCGCCGTCAGGCCCTTATCGACACGCTTCTGCCCACGCTCGCGGTTCCGGCGGACGATCCCGGCAGCCTCCACCCTGAGACACTCTTCGACACGCCGGGGCCGGTCTGGCTGGAGATTGGCTTTGGCGGTGGTGAGCATCTTGTTGCACAGGCGCGTGCCAATCCGGAAACCGGCTTCATCGGGTGTGAACCTTTCATTGAAGGTATGGCCAAGGCCCTGTCAGGCGTGGATGAGTTCGGCTTGCGCAATGTCCGCCTTCATATGGACGATGCGCGCGATGTGCTCTCCTGGCTGGCCCCGAACAGCCTTGCCCGCTGCTTCATCCTGTTCCCGGATCCGTGGCCGAAAAAGAAACAGCGCAAGCGCAGGCTCATCCAACCTGACTTCCTGAGCGCCCTTCACACAGCGTGCGCCCCCGGAGCTCCGGTCCGGTTTGCAACCGATGTCGCCAGCTATGCTGACGAAGCGCTTTACCACTTCCTCACGCATGGCGGTTTTGAATGGCAAGCAGAAGATGCCGCTGCATGGCGGACACCGCCAGCTGACCATCAGACGACCCGCTATGAAGCCAAACGGCTGGGAGACTGCGCGCCGGTCTGGTTTGACTTCGTTGTGAGCGCTTGTTAGCGAATACGCATGTAGTGCCGAATGGGACAGATACTCATGAGAGGACTTCTGTACCTATGCGCACTTTTTTTCGCTGTTTCGCAACCCGCTGAAAGCGAGGACGCGAATACCGCAATTGTTACATTTAATTCCGCGCGCGAGGCCGGTGACCCACAAGTGATGTTAAGCGCGGCACGTGGGCTCGCAGCTGCCGCAATCGCCAATCCTGAGCGCAGCAACGCGGCGCTGCTCGGCTTTGAGGCCGGTTTGACATTGTGCCTCGTCAATGACTGCGAAGGAGCTTTGGAAGTCGCTGAATTTGCAGTCAGCCTAACACCATCCTCAAATCTGCCGCCGATCGATCACCGAGTCGCGCTCTTGGCGCTGACACGATACTCCAAGCGTGAAACTCGAAACACGCGTAAGGCCTTGGATGAGGCGCTCACTCCCCTCATCGATTCAGATCCCTCACTGTTGAGCGTGCTCGCATTCAGTAGGCGACTGGCCGATGCCGTCGCAGCAGGCAAATGGCGTCAAGCCGCCAAAAGCGCCTCAGAAGCAGCGGCCCATTTCGAAAAACTTCAAGATGTTCGGCCTGATCTCCTAGCTTCTGCGCGAATGACCGAAATTACGGCCGCTTTCAATCAATCTCCGAAGCCTTCTCAGATATTGAGTATGGCGCGTTTCGAAGCGACTTACGGAGCCATGCGAAGAGATATCCATTCATCAAATGAAGAAAGCCCAAGTTGGCTGGATGATGCTTACTTTTCAGCTTTCGCCTGGCGACTTGCGATGACCTCATATTTCGACTCGAGCTCCCGAAAACGCCCAACGGACGAAGAGATAGAGGACATAATTGGAGATGATGTATCACCCTCGGCAGAGCAAACAGTTGCGCCAGGCGCATTGCCGGCATGCGCAGGCCGACCAAACTACCGGCCTAAACTGAGATACCCTACAGGGCAGGCGTTCCGAGGCCGGATCGGTGCCGTAGTCGTCCGATTCAAGGTTCGAGACAGTAAGATCGTTGAACCAGAAGTTCTTGCAGCCGTCCCACATGAGGGTTTCAAAGAAAGCGTGCTCGAGACGATGCTGAAATGGAAATGGGAACTTGACGACGATCAACCTGTGCGACCTTGTTCGCCAGATCACGACAACGTTCTCATTCCATACGTTTTCTCACTGCGCTGAGGCTACTCTGGTCGGAAAGTCGGACTTCAACACCGTCAGTAGTTGACTTCGCTTACTGAGGCAGAACACTCAGGTAAAGAGGACCGGTATGAAGCTCATCATCTCCGCACTTGTCAGCGTTTTCTTCGCGATGCCGGTCGTTGCCAGCCCGGTGGACGACGCTGTCTCAGCTTTCAATGCGGCGATATCGTCTGGTGAGGAAGCCGATCAGGCACGAACCGCACGCAATCTGATCAACGCGGCAATTGCCAACCCTGACGCCGACGCCTCAACACTGATAGCTTTTGAGGGCGCATGGACACTCTGCCGGATCGATGCCTGCAACGGAGCGGCTCGCGGGGCCGAATTTGCAGCATCCCGCCCAGCGACCGGAGCGCACCCCCTCATGGCAGATCGGCAGCTATTGGCCGCGCTCGCCAACTGGTCTGAAGATGACAGCCGCCGCACCCGCAACCGACTGAACGATGCCCTGAAATCCGTCGCGCCGCGGCGAGCAACACGCCTCTCTGCCACTGCCTATGAGCGACGGTATGAGAGCCGGATGACCAAGGAGCGGTACGAGTCCGCCGCTGTCGCCGCCAATAGCGCGATTGAGCATCTGGAACCCTCCAAAGACAGCCTGCCCGAGCAGTACGTGCGAGCACGGACAGCCGCCATCATCGCAACGTTCTATGATGATGCAGAGCTTGAACACCTGGAAGCGATGACCCGGCTGACCGGTGAACTCGGAGAGCAGATGCTGGAAGCGGCGACCCGGGGAGCTCCGCCTGTGTGGCTGCAGGATGCCTATTGGCGCGCCGACGCCTGGCGGCTGGTGATGGAGACGAGTTTCACCCGGCGTCGGGACACGGAGCGCGCCGAGGAGATCGCCACACTTCTGGATGACTATCGCTCGCCACTCTCGATCTGGACACCTTCGAGCGCCCGCCCGCTGTGCGATGGCACGTTCGACATGACCCCGCCTATTGAGTATCCGCGCGATGCGATCCGGCAAGGACGTTACGGCGCTGTGCTGCTCGGATTTGATATCTCAAATGGCCGCGTCCTAAATGCACGTGTGCTGGCCGCAGTTCCGTCTGAGACCTTCCGAACACAAGCGCTGCAGACCATTCGTCAGTGGCGTTGGCAGGCTGAAGCAGGCAGCGAAAACGGCAGCTGTTCCATGAGCCGCGAGAACGTCACCGTGCCAATTGTGTTCCGGATTCGGTAAGCGCCAGACCTTCAGTTTTGCTTGACCATTCGCCTTAGACGTGAGCTTTTTCTTGCCATCGAATACGGTCGGTCTGAATGCAAGACCCCGTCAGACCGACGGCCCTGACTTCACTTCCTCCGTTTCGATAGCAGTCATGACCGTCCACAAAGTGTGGCCCGGCGTGAATCCTACGAAAGGCCATTCCAATGGCAACCGGAAAAGTTAAGTGGTTCAACGATCAAAAAGGCTATGGATTTGTCCAGCCTGACGATGGCGGCAAGGACATTTTCGTCCACATCTCAGCTGTCCAGAAGTCTGGTCTCGCGACCCTCGCAGAAGACCAGCAAGTGGAGTACGAACTCTACACAGACGAGCGCCGCGGCAAGACGTCGGCAGTGGATCTGAAAGTCCTGTAAACAGGCCTGGACGAGGGGTGACAAAAGTCCCGCGCGGGACTATATGCACCT
>JBCBTR010000007.1:0-20106 GCA_039818545.1 Pseudomonadota bacterium | reverse complement strand
GACGTGCCCCGGCCAACCTCATCCATGATCACGACGCTCTTTTCAGTCGCCTGATTGAGAATGGCGGCGGTCTCGACCATTTCCACCATGAAGGTGGAGCGGCCCCGCGCGAGATCGTCGGACGCTCCGACACGGGAAAAGACCCTGTCTGCAAGCCCAAGCGTCAGGGATCGCGCCGGGACATAGCAACCCGCCTGCGCCAGAATGACGGCCAGTGCGGCCTGTCTCAGATAGGTCGACTTGCCGGCCATGTTCGGGCCCGTCACCAGCAAGAGCCGGGGTGCGGCCGTCCCGGTTGCATCGAGGTTCAGCGCGTTGGACGTGAAGCCCGCGCCGTCAGATTTCAGCGCAGCTTCGACCACCGGGTGACGCAGACCATCTGCGGTGAAGACCGGTTCTTCGACAAGCTCCGGGCGGATCGCGCCCACCTCATCGGCCCAGACGGCACCAGCGGTGGCGACGTCAATCTCGGCCAGCGCCGCTGCGGCGGCGGTCAGCGGTGCTGCCAGACCGTCCAGACGGGCTGTAAGTTCCTCAAAGATCGCCAGCTCCCGGCCTTTGGCTTCGTCCTCGGCGCGTGAGATGCGCCCGGCGAGCGTGGACAGTTCTTCCGTTGAAAAGCGCACATTATTGGCGAGCGTCTGGCGGTGGATGAATGTCTCGCTCAGCGGGGCCTTCATCAGCGGATCGGCATAACGGGCAGGCGTGTCGATAAAGTAGCCAAGTACATTGTTGAACTTGATCTTCAGGCCGGTAATGCCGGTCTGATCAACATAGTCCTGCTGCAAGGCGGCGATAATCTTGCGGCTGTCTTCCCGGAGCGTGCGCGCCTCGTCGAGAGCTGCGTCCCACCCCTCAGCGACAAAGCCGCCATCACGGGCGAGGGCGGGCAGCTCTTCCTTCAGCGCGCGGGACAGGTCAGCAGAGTACGCACCGAGCTCGGGCTCATTTGTCAGCGTCAGGGCTGAGCAGGCCGCGCCGATCAAAGCAGGTGGAGCGGTCATGCGCCCGGCGAGGCCGGTTGCGATCGCTTCGCCCTGCTTGAGGGCTGTTCCGATCGCGGCGAGATCGCGGGGCCCGCCGCGTCCCAGCCGGAGCCGCCCTCTCGCCCGTTCCAGATCCGGGGCTCGTCTGAGGGCGTGTCGGCAGTCCTCCAGCAGGCCCGGATCATCAAGAAACCAGGCGAGGGCATCATGGCGGGCGGAAATCTCAGCGCCATCGGTTGAAGGCCGGGCGATGCGATCGGCAAGGAGACGCGCGCCGGGGGCGGTCAGCGTTCGGTCGATGGTCGCGAGCAGGGATCCGCCCCGTCCGCCAGAGACTGACTGGTCGATTTCAAGACCAGCGCGTGTTGCCGGGTCGATCTGCAAGACCGTGCTGGGCTTTGGCCGTCTTGGCGGATTGAGCTGTATGTCCCCGCCAGCCTGCGTCAGCTTCAGATAGTCGAGCAGCAAAGCGCACGCGGACAGCTCTGCCTTCGCGAACGCCCCGAACGCGTCAAGCGCCTTCACCCCGAACGCCTCTTTCAACAGGCGCTCGCCAGTTTTGACGCTGGCGCAGCGGTCCGGGCGCGGCGTTGCCGGGGCGGAGACGCTTTCAAGCGCATGGGAGACCAATGGACGCTGGAGATCGGCCTCGGTGAGGATTAGCTCGTTAACCGGGGCCGCAGCCAGGACCTCGTCGAGGCGCTCTGGCGCGATCGGCATCACTTCGAAGGCTCCGGTCGAGACATCGCAAAGCGCGAGCCCGGCTTCTGCGCCGCCCTTCGCGAATCCGATCGCGGCCAGCATTTGCTCGCGTCGTGCGGGCAGGATCGCCTCTTCGGTGATCGTCCCGGGTGTCACGATGCGGACGATGCCGCGCTTCACCACGGACTTGGAGCCGCGTTTCTTGGCCTCTGCCGGGCTTTCGAGCTGCTCGCAGACCGCGACGCGCCGACCCGACTTGATCAGTCTGGCGAGGTATCCCTCGGCGGCGTGATAGGGCACCCCCGCCATCGGAATCGGCTTGCCATCATGCTCGCCGCGGGCCGTCAGCGTAATGTCGAGGATGTCGGCAGCATCGACGGCATCCTCGAAAAACAGCTCGTAGAAATCCCCCATCCTGAAGAAAAGAAGTGCATCCGGATGCTCTGCCTTGATTTCAAGATATTGCACCATGAATGGGGTCGGTGCTTTGGCAGCAGGTGCAGGGGAGGGAGAGCCGTCAGCCATGGCGGCGCACGCTAGCGCCGGGACCGGAGATTCGAAAGGGCAGTTGGCGCTTTCAATCGGGGTTGTGGCCGGGAGCGCTCAAGCATAGGGTCGCCGCCTTTCTCAAATCCCCGGTCCAAGGCCCGTTCTCATGTCAGTCAAACGCCCGAGCTTCACCGACGAAGAAGCCCTAGAGTTCCACTCCAAGCCGACCCCCGGCAAGCTCTCAATGGCCCCGACAAAGCCAATGGGGACGCAGCGCGACCTGTCGCTCGCCTATAGTCCGGGCGTCGCGGTTCCGGTCGAGGCGATCGCTAAGGACGAAGACCTCGCCTATGAGTACACATCCAAGGGCAACATGGTCGCGGTGATTTCCAACGGCACGGCGATTCTTGGGCTCGGTGATCTGGGCGCGATGGCCTCCAAGCCGGTGATGGAAGGCAAGTCAGTTCTTTTCAAGCGCTTTGCCGATGTCGACAGTTTCGATGTCGAGGTTGAAACGAAAGACGCCGAAGAGTTCATCACCGTCGTCAAGAATATCGGCCACACATTCGGCGGCATCAATCTGGAAGATATCGGGTCGCCTGATTGTTTCATCATCGAATCGCGCCTGCGCGAATTGCTCGACGTTCCGGTCTTCCATGATGACCAGCACGGCACAGCCATCATCGCAGCAGCCGGCCTGATCAATGCCTGCCATATCACGGGCCGGAAACTGGAAGACGTGACCATCGCCGTCTCCGGTGCTGGCGCGGCCGGTCTCTCTGTCGCCGGTCTTGTGCGGCATCTGGGTGTGAAGGCTGAGAACATCCTGATGTGTGATAGCCGGGGCGTGATCTATGAAGGCCGCACGGAGAAGATGGACCAGTTCAAATCCGCCTTCGCCGTCAAGACCAAGAAGCGCACATTGGCGGATGCAATGGACGGCGCGGATTGCCTGCTGGGCCTGTCCATTGCGGGCGCCGTGACCAAGGAAATGGTCGCCTCGATGGCGGACAAGCCGATCATTTTCGCCATGGCCAACCCCGATCCTGAAATCACGCCGGAAGACATCAAGGAGGTCCGCAGCGACGCGATCATCGCGACCGGGCGCTCCGACTATCCCAATCAGGTCAATAACGTGCTGGGTTTCCCCTACATCTTCAGGGGGGCCCTGGATGTCCGCGCGAGGGGCATAAACGAAGAGATGAAAGTCGCGGCCGCCCGGGCCCTGGCCGAACTCGCCCGAGAAGACGTCCCCGACGAAGTCGCCGCAGCCTATCATGGGTCACGTCCTCAGTTTGGCCCTGACTACATTATTCCGACGCCTTTCGACCCGCGGCTTATCTCCTTCATTCCGCCATTTGTTGCTCAGGCCGCGATGGATACGGGCATTGCCCGCAAACCCATTGATGACATGGAGGACTATCGCCACCGTCTGGCACGCCGGCTCGATCCGACAGCGTCCTTCCTGCAAGGCATTCAAGGCACTGTCCGGCCCCTGCAAAAGCGGATTGTTTTCGCCGAGGGCGAGGAGCCGGTGGTTGTTCGCGCCGCGCTGTCATTCAAGAATCAGGGCCTCGGGCAGCCGATTCTGATCGGCCGGGAACAGCAGGTGAACCGCGCCATGAAGCAGATGGGGGTGCCTGAAGGCTCTCTCGAGGTTATCAATGCGCGCCTGTCAGACCGCAATCCTGAATACACCGACTATCTCTATGGCCGCCTGCAGCGGCGCGGTTACCTGAAGCGCGATGCACAACGCCTCGTGAATCAGGACCGGAATGTCTTCGGGTCTTGCATGCTGGCGCTTGGCGATGCCGACGGCATGGTGACGGGCGTCACCCGGAATTATGATGTTGCCCTGTCGGATGCCCGGCTTGTGCTCGATCCGATTCCCGGCCAACCGATCATCGGCATGTCGATGGTGCTTAGTCGCGGCCAGACTGTTTTCATTGCCGATACGAGCGTTGTCGAACTGCCAGATCCCGGTCAGATCGCTGCGATTGGCATGGAAGCCGCCCGCGCCGCCCAGCACCTCGGTTTTACCCCGCGCGTAGCCTTCCTGTCATACTCCACTTTCGGCAATCCAATGGGCGAGCGCTCCGAGAAAGTCCGTGAGGCCATGTACCTGCTCGACCGGCGCAGTGATATCGACTTCGAATATGAGGGCGATCTTGCGGCCGATGTCGCGCTGAATCCGAACCACAAACTGATCTATCCATTCTCGCGTTTGTCCGGGCCGGCCAATGTGCTCGTTATGCCAGCGATCCATTCCGCCTCGATCTCAACGAAGCTGCTGGGTGCGATGGGCGGAGCGACAGTGATTGGGCCCATGCTGCTCGGCTTCGAGAAATCGGTTCAGATCGCAAGCCTCGGGGCGACATCTGCAGATATCGTGAACCTTGCCACGCTGGCGGCCTACGATATCGATGGCGTCACTCGCGAAAAGGCGGTCGGATAGGCGTCAGGCGGCGGGCACCAGCTGGGGCTCGTCTTCCTCTTCTTCGGAGACGCCGCGCGCGGCCGCAGGTCCGTACCGCATGACGAATACGATCAGGGCGGCCGGGACGATCGTGTACAGTGCCGTCACGGTGAAGAAGCCGGCCCATCCAATTGCCTCTGACAGTGGGCCGGACGTGGTTGTCGCCGCGAGCTTGCAGAAAAACGAGTAGGCAGAGCTCAACAGCGCGTACTGCGTGGCGGCAAACTGCCGGTCCACCAGAGACGACATATAGGCAATGAAAACCGAGCCGACGTAGCCGGCGGCCAGGTTGTCGGCGAGGATTACGCCGAGCAGGGCGAAGGCGCTGGGGGTGTTCACGACCGCCCCGGCTGGCGGCTCAATGCCCTGCGAGATCGCGGTTGCGACAATGTCGAGATCAGGCCCTGCCGCCAGAGCGAGCGCGGCGAAGGCTCCATTGGTGAGCAACGTAATTGCGGCTCCCACAAGAAGGGCAGGCATCAGGCTGTAGCGAATTGCGACAAAGCCACCGAGAAAGCCACCGACGATGATCGGCCATGGCCCGAACAGGCCCTGAATCCAGCCAACGGTTTCCCGTGAGTAACCGAGGTCAACGTAAAACGGGCTCGCCATAACGCCCATTGTGAAGTCGCTGATCCGGTACAGTGTGACAATGCCGGCCACGGGCAGGATCCAGATCCCGTGCTTGCGCACAATCTGCCAGAAAGGCTCGACGACCGCGTCGCGGACTTTCGCAGCGAAAGACTTTCCGGTTTCGGCGGCCCGGGCGGCGTGCTCGGGTTCCTTGATGAAGAAAATGATGATTGCGCCGATCGCGAGCATCACGACCGCCATGAGCATGTATGCAAAATGCCAGCTCGTGGACCCGGCGATAACCATGCCGAAGCCAGAGAACATGATAGCGAAGCGGTAGCCGAGATTGTAAACGGCAGCCATGTTCGCCTGCTCGTCATTGGGCGCGGACTCGATCCGCCAGGCATCGACCGAAATGTCGAGAGTTGCGCCGGAAAAGGCGAGAACCAGTGCTCCAATCACCGTGGGCATTATGGCGACCGCCGGGTCTGAGACACCAATCAGAAAAAGGCCGAGCGCGGTTCCGCAAATGGCTGTAACCATCCAGCTTCGGCGCTGCCCCAGAAGAGATTTGAGGCCGGGCAGGGAGATGCGGTCGACCGCGGGGGCCCAGAGGAATTTCAGAGAGTAGGCAAAGGATACGGCGTAAAGGCCGCCAATCGAGGCGCGGTCGATGCCCGCTTCCCGAAGCCAGAAGGACAGTTTGGAAAACACCATCATGAGCGGCAGGCCCGAGGCGAAGCCCAGCACGAGCATCGCGGCCATCGTCCATTTCAGGTAGGGCCGGATCGTATCCCGCCATTCAGGGTTTGCTTTGGCGGCGGTCGTCTCGCTCACGCAGCGCCTGCCCTGCGGGCGGCATTGGTCCACTTCATGGCCATGGTGCGCAGGGTTTCAGCCTCGATGGGCTTGGCCGCGACCGCATCTGCGCCAGCCTGAATGGCACGGCGCTCAATTATTGGCGTGATCTCTGCCGATATTGCGATGATCGGAGCGTCAAAGCCTTCTGCCCGCAGACGGCGCATGGCTTCGAACCCATCCATCACCGGCATCCGCAAATCCATCAGGACAAGGGAAGTCTCCTGATTCAAGGCCGTCTCCAAAGCTTCGCTTCCAGTATTGGCAACCCTTGTCTGAAAACCAGCCGATTCCAAGGCGCGTTGTGCGATCAGCGCGTTGATCTGGTTGTCGTCGGCAATCAACACCTGTCCCACACCGGTCGATTGCACATCTTCGTCGTCTTCGATGGCATCGTCGCCTGAAAGGATCAGACCGATGCGTTCCACGAGCGATTGCGGGCGTATGGGGCGCACGAGCCAGCCCGCAGAGCCCATCTCCCTGAACATCCCCATCGCGCCTCGGTCTTCCGGGCGGAGGGCGATGAGTGTTCTAGTTTTCTCGATCATGCGCGCAAGCGTGCGCTGTGGCGCGTCGGCGCTCACGATCGCCGCATCGAGCGTTTGGCGGCCCGGCCGTCTTGGATCGATCAGAATGGGCGAGCAGCCACAATTGGCGAGCGTTGCCGACACGGCGAGGGCTGTGGCGGGGGGCAGGCCAACGAGCCCGATCCGCGCCGGGAATTGTGCAGCCGGTGGCGGCGATGCGGCCTTTTCAAGTGGCAAGTCCACTTCGAACGCGGCCCCCATCCCGGGGTGGCCGCCTATGGAGACGGTGCCGCCCAGCGCATCGCAAAGGCGTTTGACGATGGCGAGACCAAGACCAACGCCCCCATCCTTTTGCGCGTCAGCGGCGTTTGTCTGCGCAAAGGCGTCAAACAGGCGGGCGCGTTCGGCTTCGGGAATACCGGGTCCGGTGTCGATCACGCGATAGCCGACGCCAGAAGAGGAGGCCGTGACATCCAGCAACACTCCGCCCTGTTCAGCGAACTTAAGGGCATTGCCGACAAGATTGAACAGGATCTGGCGGATACGGCCGGCGTCGCCTGTGGCGCTGCGCGGGGCATCGGGTGCGAGGCGAATGGCAATGTCGAGCCCTGCAGAATGGGCGCGAGGTGACAGCAGCTCGACGACGTCGCGGGCAATGGCGCAAGGGTCGAACGCCTCGCGCTCCAGCTCAATCCCGGCGCTGTCGAGTTTGGCATAGTCGAGCACATTGTTCAGCAGATCGAGCAGGCGAGCGCCGCTGTCGCGGATCGTTTCGACGTATTCCTGCTGGGCCGGTTCCAGGTCTGTCTCAAGCAATAGCGACACCGTTCCGAGGATACCGTTCAGCGGCGTCCGGATCTCATGGCTGGCTGTGGCCAGGAAGGCTTGTTCAAGCCCTTTGTCATTATCTTGGTCAGACATAGGCGACATATTTGCCGTGAATGCCTGATCAATTGCTTAATAGGCGAGTTGTGACCGGGTGGCGCTGGCCGGGGCGTCAGGTGCCCTGCGGCGATAGGTGAGCGCCTCGGCGACGTGCAGTCGCCCTGTGGTTTCTGCGCCGTCGAGGTCTGCAATCGTGCGGGCAACCTTCAGGACGCGGTGATAGCCCCTCGCCGTCAGATTCAGTTTCGCGGCAGCATCGGCGAGCAGCGCCTGACCTAGCGCGTCCGGTCTGGCGATACGCTCAATGTCTCCACTGGGCGCGTCCGCGTTGAGCGGTCGGCGTCCATCTGTGCCTGCATCGCTGTAGCGTCCGGCCTGACACGCTCGTGCCGCGGCGACCCGGGCGGCGGCCTCTGCTGTGCCTTCTGGCGGTGGGGGCAGGGCGAGATCGACCGCCGTCACCGGGGGCGTGTCGTAGAAAATGTCGATCCGGTCGAGGAAGGGGCCCGAGAGCCGGGCCTGATAGCGCGCCGCGCATTGAGGGCCTTTGGTGCAGGCCGCTGCGCCGGGCCCGCCGCCGCATCGGCAGGGGTTCATCGCTGCGATCAGCTGAAACCGGGCGGGATAGCGCACATGGCGATTTGCCCTTGCGACGACCGCTTCTCCAGCTTCCAGAGGCTGGCGCAGGCTGTCGAGCGCCTGCCCGTTGAACTCCGGTAATTCGTCGAGAAACAGAACACCATGATGAGCGAGGGAAACTTCGCCGGGCTTGGCTTTCACGCCTCCGCCCACAAGGGCTGCCATTGATGCGGAGTGATGGGGCGCGCGAAACGGTCGCCGCCGGGATAACTGCCCGCGCTCCAGCATGCCGGAGACCGATTGTATCTGGCTGACCTCCAGAAGTTCCGGGGCCGAAAGGGGCGGAAGCAGCCCCGGCAGGCGTTGAGCCAGCATGGATTTGCCAGACCCCGGCGGGCCGCAGAATAACAGGTTATGACCGCCCGCCGCCGCGATTTCGAGTGCGCGTTTTGCCCCGTCCTGACCTTTGACATCGCGAAGGTCCGGTCCCGGTGGAAGCTCTGCCAGTTCACCGGCTTTCGGCGGTGCGATCACGGAGCGTCCCGAGAAATGATTCACCAGCGAAATGAGCCCGCGCGCCGGGAGCACACCGCCGCCCGCCCAGGCGGCTTCTGGCCCACAGACAGCCGGGCAGATCAGAGTCACGTCCATCGCGGAGGCGGCCATCGCCGCAGGCAGGACACCCAGCGTCTCGCCGAGATCGCCATCGAGCGCCAACTCGCCAAGCGCCGCATGACCATCCAGAGCGTCCGGCGCGACGACACCGATTGATGCAAGGATGGCGAGGGCGATGGCAAGGTCGTAATGGCTGCCTTCCTTGGGAAGGTCCGCCGGAGCGAGGTTCACGATGATGCGCTTGGGCGGCAGGGCGAGCCCAAGGGAAGAGAATGCCGCGCGGACACGTTCCCGGCTTTCAGCGACCGCCTTATCCGGCAGGCCAACGATCGCGAAATGAGGCTGACCACCGGTCAGCTGGACCTGAACATCTACCGGCTTCGCATCGACGCCTTCGAACGCAAATGTCGTAATCCTGCAAACCATGCCCATCCCTTTCAGGATGTGAGGCATAGCTCACTTTCTGGAACAAATAAAGAACAAAAACCGATTAAGGTTCGAGGCGAATGATTTCGTCATCGCCTGAGGGGCCTGGCTCGCTCGCCTCCGGCGTTGCCGCGCCAACATCTGGCAGGTCCTCGAACGCATTCGAGCTCACGGCATTGTCAGGCAGGCGGACGCCCGGCGCGGATGTTTCGCCGGGAATGGACAGGTTGAACCCGCTATAGGTTTCGGCCGGTTCTTCCCCGGGAATGCGCAGGTTAAAGCCGCTGGGCGCGCTTTCTTCACTGACGGGTGTCGCCTGAAGGGCGGGCTCTGCCGCTTCCTGCGCGCAGGCTGTACCGGTGAATCCAAGGGCGAGAGCGAGGGCGACTGCCGAGGTTCTGATCATGTCCCTATGATGCCGATGTCAGGCGCGGGCGTCCAGCCTGATTTTCACTGCATCCCAGAACAGCGCTGCGGCATCTATGTCTGAAAAGCGTTTCAGCTCCTGCAGACCGGTCGGCGAAGTGACGTTCACCTCCGTCAGTTTGCCGCCGATGACATCAATGCCCACCAGAACCTGTCCGCGTCGTTTCAATTCTGGGCCAATCGCGGCGCAGATGGCCTTGTCGGCGTCTGACAGGTCTGACGGTTCGGCGGTGCCGCCGACGTGCATGTTGGAGCGCGTCTCGCCCCTTTTGGGGCGGCGATTGATTGCGCCGACCGCTTCGCCATCGATCAGGATGACACGCTTGTCGCCTTCGGAGACTGACGGAAGAAAAGCCTGCGCGATGATTGGCTCGCGCGAGCGTTCAAGGAACATCTCCATCAATGAGGAGAAATTGCCGTCATCGGGTTTCACACGGAAAACGCCGGCCCCCCCATTTCCGTAAAGCGGTTTCAGGATGATGTCGGAGTGCTTTGCGCGAAAGGCTTCAATCGCGGGCTGGTCCCGGGAGATCAGCGTCGGTGGCATCAGTTCCGGAAAGAGCAGGGGAAAGAGTTTTTCTGGGCTGCCGCGCACATAGGCGGGATCGTTCAGAATCAGCGTGTCTTCGGAGATCAGCTCAAGCAGGTGACAGGCCGTGATGTAGCTCATGTCAAAGGGCGGGTCCTGCCGCATGAGCACGACGTCGATGTCGGCTGCCAGATCGATCACGGCCTCGTCGCCAAACACGCCGGGTGCTTCGGGGACACGCTGCACTTTGGCAGGCCAGGCCCGCGCCAGGACGCGGCCTTCTTCAAAGGTCAGGTGCTGTGGCCCAAACACCCAGATGGACGCCCCGCGCGCCTGCGCCACTTCGGCGAGTGCAAATGTGGTGTCTCCGTTGATATCGACGGACTCCAGCGGATCCATCTGTATCGCAACGCGCAAAGCCATGCCCGGCCCTCCTGAATCGTCAGTTCAGGGCCGCTCTAGCAGAAAAGCCCATTAAGTCAGGGCCTATATGAGCCGTCGAGCTCGTCTTGGTAAGAGGCCGATGTGCCATCATTGGTTGGCTCGGGTGCCGGCGTTGCAGCGGGCGCGGCCGGGGCAAGCGCTGCTGATCTCGGCTGACGGATCTCCACATAGGAGACAACTTGCTTCACGCCGCCAACCACGCTGGCCTTTTCTGCGGCGTGCTGAAGCTCTTTCGGGCTGCGGGCGATGCCCATCAGATAGACGACGCCATTATAGGTCTCGATGTTGAAATTGTAGCTTTTGACGGTGCGCGATGTGACCAGCGCTGTCCGGACGCGGGCGGTGATAACTTCGTCAGCAACATTTGACACGAACCCGCCGGGGGCCGCGATCTGAATTTCGTTGGCGACATCCTGAATCTGCGGCTGACGCCACGCGACGCCTTCCGCTTCGACGCGGTCTTCCGGCGTGTTCACCCGGCCCGACAGCAGGACAAGGCCGCCTGTCACTTCGACATCGACACCGGCAAACTTCTCGCCGCTCTTGTTCAAAAGCTCCGCCTTGATCGTGTTAGAGGCGGTCGCATCATCAATGGCCTCGCCGACAGTGCGATCCTGAACGGCTGCGACACTTGCCGCGCCAACAGCACCGACAGCAGCAACCGCGCAGGACGAAAGGCTGAGGCAGGCAAGGCCGATAAGAATGGGATGGGGCGTCATGAAGGGCTCCGGATACACAAGTACAATTCTTGAGAGTCCGGACAGCTACGATCGTCTTGCGGCGAAATCAGGGCGCCAAGAATCTCTAAAATGTACCGGCCAGCGCCCGGGCGAGACAGTTACGATATCGTAACGCCAGCCAAGGCCGGCGAGGTCCGGCTGATGCGCCATCCAGTAATCTGCAGCGCGTTCAATGCGTTGCTGGGACTTGGCCGTGACAGCGTAGAGGCCCGTCTCGGTATCCCGGCGCGCCTTGACCTCGATGAAGGCGACGATGTCCTTGCGGCGCGCGATCAGGTCAATCTCTCCGAGGGGCGTTCGGACGCGCCGCCCGAGGATGCGATAACCTTTGAGGATGAGAGCAAGCGCCGCCAGCGATTCGCTTGAGCGGCCGCGGCGTTCAGCCCGCCGCCGGTCAGCCATCGTGTTCGGCTTTGAGTTCCAGCGCCCGCTGATAGCAGGTTCGCTTTGGCACATTCAGCGCATCTGACACTTCTGCCGCTGCTGCTTTGGTCGGAAGTCGGGCAAGGGCATCTTTTAGGGCTGCGTCGATATCCGCTGCGCTTGCCAGCGTCTCATCGGGGGGGCCGACAAGAATGACGATCTCCCCCTTTGGGGGACCGGTGGTGTCGTAGTGCCCGGCAAGATCCCCAAGCGTGTCCTTCCGGGTTTCTTCAAACAGCTTGGTCAGTTCACGCGCGACGCAGGCTGGCCGGTCTGCGCCTAAAACAGCGGCCAAATCTGAGAGGCATGCGGTCAGGCGCGGACCGCTTTCATAGAGGATGAGCGTTGCCGGACTGGATTTCAGCGCCTCGATCGCCTGCTTGCGCGCCCCTGACCTGGCCGGAAGGAAGCCGGCGAACAGGAAGCGATCGCTTGGCAGGCCGGAGGCCACCAGCCCGGCCAGCATGGCGGATGCGCCCGGCACAGGAAACACTTTGATGCCCGCATCAATCGCCTCGCTGGCGAGTTTCCAGCCGGGGTCTGAGACCAGCGGTGTTCCGGCATCTGAGACGAGGGCCAGCGTTTCGCCGTCCTGCAGCCGGTTTAGCAGCCCCGGACGCCGCGCCGCCCCATTATGGTCATGGTAGGCGCTAAGGGTGGTCTTCAGGCCGTAAGCGTCCATCAGACGGCGGGTCTGACGCGTATCCTCGGCGAGCACTTCGTCGGCAGCTGCCAGCGTATCAAGGGCTCGCAGCGTGATATCGCGAAGGTTGCCGATGGGTGTTGAAACGACATACAGGCCGGGCTTGAGCTCTGGCACATCTTGTTGCCGTGCGTCGGCCGGGCCAATAGAATCGCCTGAAGCGGGAATCGCCGCCGGGTAGGAAGGATCTGAAGATGACATCGATGCGACCATTGCGGCTTTCCATCAATTCGCCAAGCGGCTTGTGGAGCAGGAGCCTGCTGGCCGCCGCGCTTGTCTTCGTGTCTGCCTGCGCGACATCCGCGCCGCGCCCGCCGGCTCCGATCTCTTCGGGCGGCCCGCGCGTTGATCCGGTCGTCGAGCCTGTCGAGAACGCCGAGGGCGGCATTGAAGAAGAACAGCTGACCGAAGAAGAGATCGAGCAGGCGCTCGCCGAAGGCGTGACGCCGCCGCACATGGTCGGGCGCGATATCGTTCGCGCGGCCGTGCTGCTGCCGTTCTCCCACCCGAACCGCAATGTCCGCGCCGAAGCGGAAGGCCTGCTCGCCGGTATCGAAATGGGCCTCTTTGACCATGGCGACCAGAACTTCCTGATCGTGCCGAAGGATACGGCCGGGACGCAGGGCGTTGCAGAAGAGCGCGCCATGGAAGCGCTGGATGACGGCGCAGATATTATTCTTGGGCCGCTGTTTGCGGCGAACGTTGAGACAGTTGCCCGCGTGGCGGAAGCCGAGGCCATCCCGGTGCTTGCGTTCTCGAATGACAGGCGGGTCGCCGGTGGCAATGCCTGGCTCGCCTCGGTGTCTCCGGAAGAAGAAGTCGCGCGCATCATGGAATTTGCACGACTGAGAGGCATTGAAAGCTTTGCATTCCTCGGCCCGGACAATGGATATGGCCGCAGGGTCGAGGCCGCGATGCGCGTGTCAGCTGCCGGTCTTGGCGCGCAGGTCATTGCGTCAGGCTTCTATGATCCCTCCAATGACGCCCCAACAGACGAAGCAAGTGCCGTCGCCAACACGGTGAAGGCCGAAGCCGCGCGAATTCCTGAACGTGTTGCTGTGCTGATCCCGGAACGCGGCGTGAAGCTTCGCGCCGTCGCGCCGCTGCTTCCATATTTCGGCGTCGATACCCGCTATGTGACGATGCTCGGCACGAGCCGCTGGAACGATGCGTCTGTCTGGCGCGAGCCCACCCTCATTGGCGGGTACTTCCCAGCCGCGCCGCCGGAAGACGTGGCGAAATATGATCGTGACTTCGAGCGGATCTACGGCAAGAGCCCGACGGCGCTCTCATCGCTCGGTTATGATGCGGCCTCGCTCGCGGCAGCGCTGGCAGATGAGGACGGTTACTCGCCGGACGAGTTCAACAATCCGGACGGCTTTCGCGGTGTAAACGGGCTTTTCCGCTTCAAGCAGGATGGCACGGCCCAGCGCAGCCTGTCGGTGATGCAGGTCACCGGTGGTGAAGGCGCCATTGAAGTCGAGCCGGGCCGCGAGGACTTCGTCGAAGACGTTTTCTAGGGCGCAAGATCTGCGGCGATCCTGTCTGCCAGAAGCCGGCCGGCTGCTGTCAGCGCGATCGTCGATCCGTTCTGTTTCAACAGACCGGCCGTTTCAAAACGCTCGACGAGTTCAGGATCAAGCGGCGCTCCGGTGAGGGTCTCGATCCGCTCGCGATCAATCCCTTCTGCCGGACGCAGGCCCATGGCGACCAGTTCACGTGCGACCTCAAGCGAGGAGAGCGCGGTTTTTGGCGTTGCGAGGCGGCTGTCATCTCCAGAGGTGGCGATATAGTCAGCCGGCCGGCGGGCAGCTTCGAGGGCGAAGCGCTTGTCGCCCTCGCTCATGCGGCCATGCGCGCCCGGACCAATGCCGATCCAATCACCGCCCCGCCAGTAGATGAGATTGTGCTGCGACTGATGGCTGGTTGAAGCCGCATAGTTGGAGACTTCATAAGCCGGCAGACCTGCCGCGCGCGTGATTTCTTCGGTGAGTTCATAGAGATCGGCCTGCGCATCGTCCTCCATCGGCACGAGGTCTCCTCGCGCAGCCCGGTGGCCGAAGGCGGTACGTTCTTCAATCGTCAGTTCGTAGAGCGACAGATGCGGGGCACCAAGTTTTAGGGCTTCGCTGAGTTCATCGCCCCAGTCATCGGATGACTGGCCGGGGCGGGCATAGATGAGATCAATGGAGACGGACTGAAAATGGGGCAGGGCGGCGTCTACGGCACGCACCGCTGTCTGGCCATCATGATCGCGCCCCAGAAAGTCGAGCGCCTCATCGCGCAGGCTTTGCACGCCGATGGACAGCCGGTTCACGCCTGCGCTGCGCAAGCCTTGAAGGTCGGCCCGGAGGAGATCGTTCGGATTGGCTTCCAGCGAGATTTCGGCACCTTCGCGAAGTCCATACAGGGACCGGGTGCGTTCGATGATCCGCGCGACATCGCCGACTGGCAAGAGCGAGGGCGTGCCACCGCCGAAATAGATCGTGTCCAGACGTTTCGAGCTGCCAAACCTTCGATGGTGCGCGCTGATATCTTTCAGGATCGCATCGACCAGAGGGCCGTTGTCGCGGTCCTTCGCTGTATAGACGTTGAAGTCGCAATATGGGCAGATCTTCGAGCAATAGGGCCAGTGGACATAAAGCCCGAACCCATGGTCTGGGCCGAACGCGCTCACGGCAGAAGCGCCGCCCGCAATTTCCTGAAGGCATCGGCGCGGTGGCTCATGCCATGCTTTTTTTCGGGGTCCATCTCACCGAATGTGACGGACTCACCGGTCGCAATGAACATCGGATCATAGCCAAAGCCGCGATCCCCGCGTGGGGGCCAGACGAGCGTGCCATGCACTTCGCCCTCAAACACAACCTCCTCGCCATCCGGCCAGACGACGGCAAGCGCGCAGACGAATCTCGCCCGCCTGTCGTCTGTCTCGATATCGTTCAGGGCCGCCTCGACCTTTTCCATGGCGCGTCCGAAGTCGCGGGGCTCGCCCGCCCATCTCGCCGAGTAAATGCCCGGCTGCCCGCCAAGCGCGGTCACCGACAAGCCGCTATCATCGGACAAAGCAGGTTCTCCGGTCGCGATCGCAGCGGCGCGGGCCTTCAGGAGCGCGTTGCCCGTAAAGGTCATTTCCGTTTCCTCCGGCTCATCGAGTCCAAGCTCAATCGCCGAGCGCACGATCAGTCCGGCCGGCTCAAACAGATCCTTCAGCTCGCGCACCTTGCCTGCATTGTGAGTCGCGGCCACAAGTGGCCCGGGCTGAAGTTTACGCTTTGTCATACGAATGCGGCTCCAATCTTGCTTTAGTCGTGAACAGTATTATCGTTAAACGAGAAAGATTCTGTAGTTTGGTGAATAGATCGACCCTCAGAGCCTGCAATCAAGCTGGATGTCCATGACAACACGACCTGAAAATTCCATGGCTGCGGTGCTGTCGACCGTGATGAGTATCGTCATTTGGGTGGCGGTGATTTTCGGAACCCTGTTTTTCATTCTGATCGGCATGGGCCTCGCGGCCAGCCTCAATGGCGGTGAAATGGCCATTCCGGGCGGGGATGTCTATGCCGAGGATATGCCAGCCGGGCAGCTTGTCGGGGCCCTTGCGGCGCTCGCTGTGATGTTGCCGGGCCTTGTTTACATTTGCATGCAACTGCGCCGTATTCTGTCGACACTCGCGGAAGGGGACCCGTTTGTGCCGGAAAATGCGCCGCGCCTGTCGCGAATCGCCATTGCGATCGCGATCATGGAACTCGCCCGTTACGCCACCGTTCTGATCCTGCGGGCCTCTTTCGATCTTGGAGGCGACCTTCGGCTCGCGCCAAGCCTTGCGGCGTGGGCCTCGGTCGTCGCGCTCCTCGTGCTCTCGCAGGTGTTCCGTGAAGGAACACGCCTGCGCGA
Organism: Pseudomonadota bacterium; assembly: GCA_039818545.1. Classification (GTDB taxonomy): domain Bacteria; phylum Pseudomonadota; class Alphaproteobacteria; order Caulobacterales; family Hyphomonadaceae; genus JANQQC01. The sequence goes on along the minus strand of JBCBTR010000007.1, from coordinate 3,828 downwards.
GGACCAGAAGATGACCATATAGGAGGACACATGGCTATTCGCGTTACCCTGGACAGGGTCCTCCTCGACCGCCGCATGTCTCTGACCGAATTGTCAGAGCGTGTGGGCGTGACTCTCGCAAACCTCTCCATTCTGAAGACGGGCAAGGCCAAAGCCGTGCGGTTTTCGACGCTGGAAGCGCTCTGCCGCGAGCTTGACTGCCAGCCCGGAGATATCCTCGTTTTCGACGATGAAGGCGAAGACCGCGGCCGGAGCCTCGCCGCGCAGTAGTGGCTAGCCGACGGCCTGCTTCTGGGCCTTGAACAATTCGCTACACCCTTTCTCGGCAAGCCGCATGAGTTCTTCGACCTCTGCGCGGGTCATCGGCCGTTCTTCGCCGGTCCCCTGAATTTCGATGAAGCCGCCATCTGAACTCATCACGACATTCATATCGCCCTCACCGCCGGAGTCTTCCGGATAGTCGAGGTCCAGAACCGGCGTGTCCTTGAAGAGACCGACCGAAATGGCAGCCGCCTGTTTCACGACCGGATCGCGCTCGATCACGCCTTCCGCGCGCAGGTATTTACAGGCGAGCGCCAATGCGACGAAGCCGCCGGTAATCGAAGCGGTTCGTGTGCCGCCATCGGCCTGGATGACGTCGCAGTCGATGGTGATCTGGTTTTCGCCAAGTGCGTTCAGATCGACGACGGAGCGAAGCGATCGCCCGATCAGGCGCTGGATTTCCTGTGTTCGCCCGGATTGCTTGCCGGCGGCAGCCTCGCGCCGGCCTCTTGTGTGTGTGGCGCGTGGCAGCATGCCGTATTCACCGGTCACCCAGCCTGAGCCGCGCCCGCGCATCCAGCCCGGCACGCTGTCCTGCCAGCTGGCAGTGCACAGCACATGTGTGTGCCCGAATTTCGCAAGGCAGGAACCTTCTGCATAGCGGGTGACACCGGTCTCCAGAACGACGTCGCGGAGCTGGTCGGCGGTGCGGCCTGAGGGGCGCTGAAATGTGGTCATGGAACGTCCTTTTGCTGCGCGGACCGTTTGCGCAATTCCGGGCCGCTGTCCAGTGCCGGGCAGGGGGTCGAGTATTGATGAGACCTTAAGAAAACCTGCGAATTTTCAAGGCTGAAGCAAGGAGTTGGAAATCTATCTTTGGTAGGGAACGCTTCTGAAAAAGTGTGTATTGGGGTCCAGTTGTGTTTTCCAGATTTTTGAGAAACAGACGCGGTAACATCGCGATCATCACCGCGCTGACCATTATCCCACTGCTTGGTATCCTTGGCGGTGGCATCGATGTGGTCCGGTCCACGACAATGTCTTCGCAGCTTCGTGCATCTATTGATAGCGCGGCACTGGCCGCTGCGAACCTCAGCAACAGCGCCGATGTCGAGACCGTGGTGAACGAGTTCATCGACTCCAATCTCGTTCAGCGCCCTGGTTTCTTGAGCACTCTCAGTGTCTCGGTGACGGACACCACCGCATTGAACTCAAAGACGGTAACGATCCGTGCCGACGGTCATATCGACACGTTCTTCCTCGGCCTGTTTGGCATCGACACGATGCCAGTGAGCGCAAGCTCCTCGGCCACGCAGAGCATTACGAACGTCGAAATTGCTCTTGTGCTGGATATCTCGTCTTCCATGCGAGGCAGCCGTATCGCGAACCTGAAAGAGGCTGCTGCTGACTTTATAGATGAAATGCTCGACGAAGACTCCACCGATGTCACGTCTATCAGCATTGTTCCATTTGGCGGCACGGTGAATATTGGGAGCGACCTGTTCGGGGACTATGCGGTGCCGCTGGTGACCGCGACCGTCGATCCATCTGAGTCCGCCTATGATATCGGCTCGAATGTCGTGAACGGTGATTTTCGTTTCTCCGACGGAGACAACTGCATCGAGTATCGTAGTGCAGACTTCGGGGACGATCTCCTGACAGGGCTGCGTCCGCAGGTGCCTCATTTTTGGAAATGGAACAATTTCAATCCATGGTGCCCGCTCGATAACAGTTCCATCTTTATGAACTCCAATAATGAGAGCGACCTGATCGATCATATCAACGGAATGACGCTGTCCGACGGTACGGGCATGGACATTGGTGCCATGTGGGGCCTGAAGGCTTTGTCGCCGAACTGGACTGGATACTTTGACGGCGACTTCGCAGATCGGCCTGCAGCCTACGATGATGAGACTCTGAAGGTGCTGGTCGTCATGACCGATGGTGGTATTACGGACCAATTCCGGCCTGAGGATTACTCGGAGTACAATACTCACACCAATCGTTCGAACAACGTTGCCAACGGTGCAGGTTCTGGCAACAGCGGCAACAACAACAACCAGCAGGAAATCGTTGACAGGGGTGGAGCTTCAACCCCTGCGATCACGAACAAGGCCGTCGGTTACTTCAAACGCGTTTGCGATGATGCTCAGTCGAGTGGTGCCGTTGTATACACGATCGGCTTCCAGATATCGTCGGGGTCCCTTCCAGACAGCATGCTGCAATACTGTGCCTCTGATGGCAGCAAGTACTACCATGTGGAATCGCTGGATATTCAGTCTGCCTTCGACTCCATCGCAGCATCAGTGAACGCTCTCAGGATCACAGGGTAAGCCGTCATGGGGATCGCTCTGTTAAAGCCATTCTGGCGCAGCGAGCGCGGAGCCACGGCGGTTGAGTTTGCCATGGTCGGGCCAGTCTTTTTCGCGATTCTGTTCTCGATGATCGAGACGGGCTGGATGATGGCCAAGACTGCGGTTCTGGACGAGGCAGTTGCTGTGATATCGCGGCAAATCTACACGGGGCAAGCCCCAACTAAGGCTGCAATCGAAGCTGCGATCTGCGAAAAAGCTTTTGTGTTCCACGACTGTGTCAACAACATAAACGTCGAGATCACGCCTATCAGTGCTTTCAGCGCGCCGCCGACGACCGATGTCGAGTGCCTGGATTCGGCCGATACAAGTTTTACGCCTGCGGTCAATTACGCGACGGGGTCGGAAAGCCAGACCATGTTCATGCGGGTCTGCATCACGACAGATGTCCTGACACCTGGCCTCGGCGTCGGACTCGCGCTCGGCAAGACGTCGACCGGACGTTTCCAGCTTGTGTCTTCGACGGCATTCCAGAACGAGCCCTTCTAATGAAACATATCCTTTCAAACAACTCGTTTTTGCTGCGGTTCGTACGAAACACGCGTGGCGTCGCGGCGATGCAATTTGCTTTGATTGTGCCAGCACTTGCGCTTGCCTTTCTGGGAGTCGTCTCCGCTTTCGACACCGCCCGGGCGGTACGCCAGGCAACGGCTACCGCTGTGACACTGTCGGACCTGTCGACCCGTATTTTTGACATAAACGATGCAGGCCGGGACTCACTCTTCATGACTGGCGACGCGCTCATGTCGCGCTGGCCAGCGTCTCCGGCGACGCACAGTTTTTCGATCACCAGCATCATCAATCCGGTCGAGGCAGATCCATCCGACCCGGAAGTCACCGAAGCAGTGATCTGGAGCGAGACAGACGTTCCTGGCAATGAGCTTGAGACGAGCGATCTGGCCGCTTACAACCTGCCGCCGATCGCCGAGGGCGAATCCCTTATCCTTGTTGAGGTTAAGGGCGTGTATGCCCCGAAATTTGCCGGCATGGGACTGCCCACGAACATCCCGGTCAGACGGACGTCGGTGAGACGCCCGCGCTTTGTCTCCGAAGTGACGTATTACGACTCTGCAGGCAATCCGATTACTTACGAAGCGCCATCTTCAGGCGGTGGCGGAGGCGGGGCCGGTTTGTTCTTGCCGGTCAGCACATCGCGGGCTGGCCCGATCTGGCGATACGCCTCTTCTTCCTCAGG